>CAYNNW010000061.1:0-8647 GCA_964398435.1 uncultured Gaiellales bacterium
GAAAACGCCAACGTACAGGCTGCTGCCATCGGGCGACATCGCGAACATCCGATCGGTCGGATACATGTCGGTAAAGCGAAGCGACCCCGTTGGGTTTTCAGTAAGGAGACCATCGACTCCGATCGCGTATGCCGTAATGCCGTCAGCGTCGATGATGTATGCCGTCGCGCCGTCGGGGTGGAACACCAGGTCGCTTGGATGGTCGTCTGTGGACGGTCCTATATGGACGGTCCGTCGCACCGTTTTGCCCACATGGGTCAGGTTGCCGCTCTCTGAGTTGAGTGCGAACACATCAATTTCTGTTGTCCCGACTGCATACAGATAGCGGCCTGCCCCATCCATGACGAGTGAATCCGGTAACGCCACGCCGGGCCACTCGATGCTGTCATTGACGTACACATGCTCCCACGACAGCCGCCCATCCAGGCCTATCGTCCCCTGTCGAATATGCTGCGGATCGCCTTCCAACAACTGGTAGAACCGGCGATGCGACGCATCTGGATCCCATGCCGTGTTGTGAAGCGATGGTCGGTAACGACCCTCGATTTCGCCCCCGTCCCACACGTTGTATCCGTCGGTGTACTGCGGTGATCCAGATTGATCAACGTGAAAGACCAGATTGTCAATGAAGTGGGGCGACCGCCAGGCCAAAGGGAGATCGGTGCGAAGGATGATCGACCCGTCGGGTGAGACGCTCAGCCCTGATGCCTGATACATAAACGGACAGGCCGCAGTCGCAGCGGATGGCAGTCCAATGAATAGCAGGGCAATAGAAAGCGCTACGATGGATTGCAGAGCTCTACGCACAGTCACAGGGTACCATGCTGCCGCAGCACCCTTGGGGTGCGAAGGATGTCGGGCATTGCGCTGGATTTGTCCCGCCCGGCAATCGCCAAAGGGAAGTAATCCGGCGGAATCGCCGTTGAGGTAATGCGTGGCGCTGTCGGATGGGGGCGACAGAGCCAACGAGATGTTGCGCGAGCGGGCGATGGGTTCCATTGTGGTGCGGTGCTGACCCAAGGTTTGAAAGTGCCCGGCAGCCTTCGAGCGTCGCTCGTGTTGGCCGCATTCCGCCGAATGGCCCGAACCTGCACGCGGTTCGTATCCGATCTACGCCCTCTTAGCTCAGTTGGTAGAGCACTTCCATGGTAAGGAAGGGGTCATCGGTTCGAGTCCGATAGAGGGCTTCTGCGGCAGTGCGTGCGCCCCTTACGGAGTCGTCCATCCGTCATTCAGGTGTGGCAATAGGTGGGCGCGCAGCTGGGTTCCATCGCAGCCCGTGTGCGTGCCGTGTCGTTCGACATACGTCACCGGATAGCCAGCATCCTTGAGCGTGTTGATCTCGTTGCGCACGGTGCTTACCGGATAGGTGTCGTCCTCCAGCATTGCCAGGTGCGCGATGTTGAACTTCCAGTCAGCGGCCGCCAGCGATTCGGTATCCGACGACCCCGAATCACGAAACGGCGCCGTGCACGCTGCGAGGACTCCCGCAATACCACCCGCATGGTAAAAGGCCGTGCGATAGGCCAGATCGCCACCGGACGAATAGCCACCCAGCACGACGGTTCGGGGATTGATGTTGAAGTGGCGCTTCATGCTGGATATCGCTGCGAGCGGCTTGCCCTGGTCAGTGCCGGTGTGCCAACAGCCACCATCGCGTCCACCAATCGAGATGGTGATCCAACTCTGACTGTCGCCACCGGGCGAGACATCCCAGATATCGCCCTCTGCTTCACCGCCGCAGCCGTGCATCCAGACGAACAGCGTTGTCGCCGTGTTGTGGCTTGCGTCGTAGCTCGTCGGAACGTAGACCCAGAAGTCGGATTGTGACGATGTCAGTTTGAACGGAGTCTCCGCGGTGTACGACATCGGATCGGTTGGGATCGACGCTGCCGGGTCGGAATCATCGACATGGATCGTTGCGACCGTGCGGCAATTGTTGGACTCTGAACGCTCACGAATCTGCTTGCGGGAGTCGGCGCAGACCACAACCCGATGTCGACCAGCAGTCAGGTTGAACGGGACTTCACCGTTGAATTTCACGCGCCGCGACCGTCGCCGCCGAAGCGAGCCGACCCGAACGCGTTGAATGAATTGACGCCGACCGTGGTTGATGACCGACAGCGTGGCGCTCGACCTGCCGGCGGCGCCTGGGCCCTTGCGTGCCACGACGATCGAGCCAACGAACATTCCCTGCTGTTCGCGCACCTTGCCCTTCCTGACAACGAGATCCGGACGCGCTGCACTGGCAGTGGGCGAAGTAAGAGTCAGGATCAGTGCGCCAAGCAGGAAAATGAACGATGTTCTTCGAATCATCATGATGCCAGCGCGTCCCTTCGCGGCGTGACTCAATTGGCTCGCCACCCCTCACATCCCCTTGCAGACCCAGACACCGATGCCGACGACAACATGTGTCACATGTTGCTTGCCCTGGCACCTGTACTTCTACTACGCATACCGACCATTGACGTACAGAATTTCGCTGCCCACCGTCGGCATCGATACCCAGGTGATGCCACGTTTGTGGGCGATCCGTTCGAGCGAGTCGCGATGCTGAGCTGTAGTCAGCAGGTAGTCCGGAGCCATGCGTGCGTCCAGCCGCGTTGGGCGCATCTCAACAATCTGCTCGGGGCGCAGTCCGCGGAGCTGCACCTCAAGATAGTGGAGCCCAAATCCTGTTGGCGGTCGAGTCAGGGCGCTGCGGATGTGGCGAATGGCGTTTGCATCTGACATTCGCTCCAGGGGCAGGCCCAGATCCTTGTGGACATGCTGATACAGGACCTTGTCAAACTGTTCGAGCGCGCCCACGGTGGCCCAGGATCCATCCATACTGTCAGCGCCGGTAAACGTTGCGCGCCACGCAGCCGATGGATCGACGACAAGTGCCATGTCGCCGTATGATTTCCAGCCGTCGTTGGGAAGAGTTACCCGCTGGCCAGCGGCCGAAGTGAATCGACGTACAGGCGTGAACTGCACAGTCCCGTAGACCGTTCGCCCGGCCAGCTCGCCCGACCCGTACAGCCCGCGCCCCACCTCTGCGCGTGCCCGATTCCCGCCGCCGGTTGCTCCGCTGCGCACATGCACTTCGTCCCAGCGCGTGCGGAACCACGAGTCGCGGCGGAAGGTTCGCAGCACTTCCTTGGATGATCGATTCACGACAATGTGAGGAGTCAGCGTGGCGCGTGCCTCGCGGACGAGCCGTTCGCCACGCACGGCATCCTCAGTTGCCTGCCAAACGCGTGAGGCGGCCTCGATGACTTCTGGCGGCCGATCCGCAATCTGCAGTGGATGACGTGTCGCGGCTGCGTCAATGAGCGGAGTCATGTCGATGGCCAGCCGTCGTGCGGCCGATACACCCGAGATTCCCACAGCACTGCCCCTTACAGGTTCAACTACCTGCCCGTCCCCACGTCGACCGCCTGTGTATCGAGCGGCCGGAATGTGGCGTTCCACGGTTGGGAAGGGAATGACGCCTACTCGAAGTAGAAGCCCAGTGACAGCATGTGGATCGACGATCCAATGCAGATCAGCACGCCAATGCCGGTCAGGATCAACTTCGAGCGGCGTTGGTGCAGCACTGCAGCAAGGCCAAGCATGAACAGTGCCAGCGCCAGCAGCACGGCGTTCAGGTCATACGAGTCGCCCCACTTGTCGAGGCGCTCCCCCTTGGTCTGCTGCTCGTCGGCAAGGTCGTCGAGCTTCTTGGCTTTCTCCCAGGCCTTGATCCGATACGGATTGTCCTTGACCTCATCGAACGGTGTGTCCGCCTCGTTGGCGGGGTCCTCGAACCACTCCACGGCGTCCGCCATGTAATTCTCCATCAGGTGTTCGCGGTAGTACGCGACGAGCTTCGTGTTGCCGGTGGACTTGGCCTGTGAATACCCGACCCACTGCACCTGATCGGTGGTGTACTCCGAGTAGCCGTCGTTCCAATACTGACCAGCCTGGTCGGAGGACACAGCGGCCTTGGAAAACTCCTTCAGGGAGTCCCCGCCGAGCAGGCTGCTCTGGTACGAGGCGAAGGCTGCGAGCGTGGCTGCCAGACCAAGCAGCAGGACGATTACCAGGTCGAAGCGGCTCGATACCTCGGGCGGCTCGAGTGTGTCGGTCGGCGCAAATGGGGGTGGTTCTGTTGGCGGCATAATCGGGTCCCTGGCATATTGCTCGGATCTGGATTGTGGTGCCGGTATGGGCTGGCCTGCAGCCTCGGCATCGACCTCTTACCCGTTGCCGCCGGAGAGCAGACCCCCCTGAGCGGGACGGCTGCCGCCGCGGCAGAAACGCCCGCTGATCACTATCCTTTCTCCAATGGATCCCAGTGACCGTCGAAGAAGTCGGGCCGCTGCAGCAGCGCGCCGTCGCCGCACGATCCGCATTCGCAGAGCGGCGCTGGGCGCGGTGCTCGTCGCAACAATCGTCGTGGCCGTCATGCCCGTGTCGCGTGGCTACCTGCGGGACGCTGCCGCGCTCTTGCATTCGGATGACAGCGCCGCACCGATGGGCGGCACACTCACCGCTCCGGTTCCCGATTCGAAGTCGGAGACAACCCCGTACGACCACCTGCGTGCGCGTGGTCGTGCCCGAGATATCCTGGCCGTCGGGCGACGCCAAATGGGAGTCGAGTACGTCTACGGTGCGACACCGCGCTATCGCTGGGCTGTATCGCGACTCGGTCGTCGCGTACATCGCTCGGGCTTCGACTGCTCTTCATTTGTGGCGTATGTCTACCTTGAAGCACTTGGTCGCTGGGTAAGCGGCAGTGTCGCGCACACGGACCAGATCTGGACGCAGGGCGGCAAGATGCCGCTCAGCTCAACTGCCGACTCGACGTCTGAGGTAATTCGCGGAATGGGAAATCGCCCGCCGCGTGGCGGCTGGCGGGTTGGCGACATCATTTTCCGCCGCGAGGGCGCCGGCGGCTATTGGGGTCACGTTGCCATTGTCAGCGAGCGTGGCCGAATCCTCGAGTCGTATCCACCAGACGTCCACGAAACCCGGACTCTGCACCAATTCCTCAAGGAAGATGGGAAGACGCTCGGCTGGATGCGCCTGCGCGGTCTGTAGTCGACCCGGACCGGCTTGACGTTTCGCGGCTCGCATCGTTCACTGGAGGTGGGGATTCATCTGCAGTCGCTGGTAACAGAGTGCCATTGATTCGCAGTACGTAATGGGGTGGTCATTGAGCCTGATTGATGGGATTCGTGCACGGATAGATGCTGCAGGCGGAGGCGACACTCCAGCTGACGCAGCTGCCGTGATTGCTGACGTCGTGGCAGCGACCCCTCCACCTGCCGATCAACCTGCTGCGGACGACGCGCCAGCGCCGCCGAGTGATGCCGAAAAGATCAGCGAGGCGGCGCGCCAGGCAATTGAGGGCGCCGAGGACGTTGGTCCGTCAACGACAATTCCGCCGAAGGACGACCCGTGGCACTCGCGTGGCACACCTGCTGATGAGCCCCAATTTGAACCGTCAGCAACGACCGCATCGAAGTTGGACCCGGCAAATCCGAATCTGACCGACGGGGAGCGCGCCGTCGCTGAGCAGTTCCAGCGCCTTGTAGACACCGAGGCCGGCGCCCCAATTGCAGAGCAGTTGCGTGCAGACGATGTTGAGATCGTTCTTACCGATGATGATGAGGTGTACGCCAGCTATGGAGGCGAGCCACCACAGGTAACAATCAACCTGACAATTCTTGATGAGCCCGACCAGCTGCTCAAGGTACTCGCACACGAAGGGCGCCACCACCAGCAGCATGCGCTCGGAGTGGACGATTCGCTCAATGCGCAGGTTGGAGAAGGAAGTGGCGAGGGGAGCGATCTCAGCGATGGAGTTGAGGCCGACGCCACTTTCTATGCCGTGCGGGTTGCGCAGGAGCTGGGTATCAGCCTCAACTCGGACGAGCAGCAGGCATTGAATCCTGACGGAAGCGAGCGATCGCTGCAGGAGTTGGTGAATATTCGTCGGGCGCAGCGGCGCATTGATGAAGCGCGTGAGATTGCACAGAAGGCTGGCGAGGCAGCTGACCTGCTTGCCGGCGCCGAAGGAGCGAAAGTTGCGCCCTCGGGTGCATGGATTGGTGGATTGAGTGCTGTCGCTGGGGTGTCAGCGGGGTTACTCCCAGGGAAGTAGTGGATGCCGTATCACGGGCGATCCTTCACGGCCACGCGAATACGCTCGAAGGGTTTCATCCGTCAGTTCGCGTGTGGCAGTGTCTGAGATCCGCTTTCCCTCGATCAGATCCCCGCGAAGCAATTGAATGCCGGCCGGATCGTCGAGAACCAACACCGATGTATATGGAGGAAGCATCTCCTCCATGACGCGGTCGAGATCCGCAGGTACGGCGGCAGGGATGGTTACCGGTCGTGCTGCGGGGCTGAACAGAATCTCGTGCGTTGTGCCGTCTTCGATACGCCCGCGAATACCGGTTACGAACGGTGTTCGTTCCGCGTCGCGCAGGACAGGCATCGACATCAGCTTCTCGACATGTTGGTGAAGGTCGAGCACATCGAGCGTCGCTGCAAACGAGGGCTGTCGCCCGCTGCGAACTACGGTGGTGTCACCTGGCGTCGAAGCGTCATCGGCGGCGTGATCTGCGGTGCGTGAAGCGCGCGCTTCGGCATCTGCACCACTGAGCCCGGGATTGCCTGCGGCTTCGCGTGCATAGGTGTTTTCGGGTAGGTGTGATGGCCGGATGACATCGCCGGGCATCGGGTCGACAACTGCCAGGCGTGACTGCTCGATATGGAATTCCGCTCGTCGAAGGTGGCCGACTCCGCGTTCAATTGCGGAATCCTCAAGCGAGAGAATGTCGCGGCCACCGGCAATGACGTCGTCGATTGCCTGCCGAGCTTCGTCGACGGCGCCAAGTGGCAGGTCCACGGTCAGTGCATTCTTCAGGTTGGCGATGGCTCGGGGCAGCTGTGACACGGTCATGTCGGCCGCAAGCGCGCGATCAGACAGAGCGCCTGCTCCGGCCTCGCGCGCCACCGTCTGTAGCTGCGGTGCGCCCTCAGCTGCCTCCCGAACCAGTGAGCGAGCAGCGGCAAGCCCGTCAAAGAACGTGTTGGAAATTGAAGTCATGCTGGTCCCGTCCCCGACGCTCAAACCCTCGTCCCGATCTATCGAGCGTTGCGCGGTCGACGTCTCATCACCAGTGGCGGGGCCGCGCCCTGGCGGGGCTGCCTAGTCGGTGCGGAGCGAGCGCGGGACCAGCTTGAGCAGGGCGTTGGCAACGCCTGTTCCGAGGCGGGCACCGGCGGTGACATCGCTCGGAAAGTGCATGCCTGCGTAGAGGCGTGAGGCCGCCATCTGTTCGGCTTCAGCGAAGGCAGCAGCGCCGTGTGTTACGTCGTCAGTCGCCTTGAGAATTGTTGCGGCTGCATAGGCGGCGCTGGTGTGCCCGGACGGGTTGGACGGTGCGTGCACGCGCGGGGCGGCGGGAGTGATTGACGGGTCCACTTCGTACGGTCGCTGTCGGCGGCGAGTGACCATGGCGATGCCTGTCATGGCGCCGGTAATCGCCATCGATGTGGCCGTCAGCGCTTTGACTGCGGCTCCGCGGATTGCGCCATGGCGGTCAGTGAAGTCGTCTACCAGTGAATTCCAGATGGGAATTCCACCCTTGGCGTCCAGCTGACGGGCCCACTCAACTCCGTCGGGCGTGCGATGCTGCTGCAGGGCATGCAGCGTTGCGAGCTCCACTGCTTCAGCGGCTGATCCCCGCGCAGGGAACGGCTCAAGCCTGAGTGATCCCTGGTCACGGCTGACGGGTAGGCCCGCGGCGCGGGCAGCGTCGAGTGCAACCTGCGGTGCGGGCGGTCGTACCCCAATGCCGGGAACGGGCGCGGGCGCTGACGAGCGTGCTGCTGGTACTGCGATCATGCAGGGATCGTAGATCGATCACTGTGCTCGTTGGCGGTAGGCCGGATCTACGGGGCCCGTCAGGGTCGCAACAATTACCGCAACGGCCGCAGCGAACCTGCCGGGCACGTGGGAGCACCAGATCTAGGCAGCGTCGGCGACGTCGCCTGCAGCGGTGCCGGGCTGCTCGACGGGCCCGCGTGCGACGGGCGGAAGTGGCACAACATTATCGGCCGCCTGCTCAGGTGCGGCCGGAGCAGCGCCGCGAGCGCGATACGCCTCGATCGCTTCGTTGATGCGGTCGGCATACATTCCCGGGGTGACCGTCACGAACGGCCAGGAGCGACCATCAGCAAGAGTGATCTGCAACCGCTCAGAAATTCCGCCGCAGAAGAAATGCGCCATGTTCTTGGGAACTACTCGTGCCGGGGCGATCTGATCGAGCGGCAGATCGAAGTTCTTCGCGGTCTTCCCGCCCTTGTTCTCCCAGAGCGCGTAGTTGAACTGAAGATTCGTCTCAGTCAGTTCGAGCGTACCGAAGTTGACACCGTAGGCAAATCGACCAGGTGTACTGACGTTGATCTTGAAGATCGATCCGGGCCGGTCAGATTCCAGCATGCGGTCCTCCATCGTGCAGAGCGGGCGAACCCGATATCGGCCACCTGCCACCGCAGCTTGAACGATTCGAGCCGTGGAACAGCACCGCCGGCCCGGTCGATAGACCGGAACGACGGGTACGTGGCCGGGACTAGCGGGTGGCCACCTAACACAGGGGCAGATCAATCC
>CAYNNW010000062.1:0-8568 GCA_964398435.1 uncultured Gaiellales bacterium
CTGCCACGCCGCGGGCTTCAGCTACGAGGCGGGCAACTGCGGTTGGATTTGCACCGACACGCACGCCTGCTGCCTCAAGTGCTTCAACCTTGCCCGCTGCTGTGCCGCTGCTGCCCGAGATGATCGCTCCGGCATGCCCCATCTGCTTGCCGGCCGGTGCAGTAAGACCAGCAATGTAGCCAATGACGGGAGTAGAGACGTGCTCGCGGATGAATGCCGCAGCCTGCTCTTCCTCGTCGCCACCGATCTCGCCAACCATGACGATCATGTCGGTTGCCGGATCGGCATCGAACAGCGCCAGGATGTCGCGGTGGTTGGAACCGACGATCGGATCGCCACCGATTCCGACAATGGTCGACTGGCCAATGCCCATGTCCGACAGTTCCTTGCCGAGCTGGTAGGTCAACGTCCCTGATCGCGAGACAAGGCCAACGCTTCCGGGCGTGAATATCCCGGCGGGCATGATGCCGACGTTTGCTTCACCGACGGTGCAGACTCCGGGGCAGTTGGGTCCGATCAACGTGACTCCACGCGACTTGACGTAGGCATACGCCAACATCATGTCGTGGGCGGGAATGCCCTCGGTGATGCAGATGACGGTCGAGCAGCCGGCGTCGACCGCCTCGTAGATCGCATCAACGGCGAAGCGTGGTGGTACGAAGACCATCGACGTGTTTGCGCCCTGCGCGTCAACCGCGTCACGAACGGTGTCGTACACGGGGATCCCGTCAACGTCCTGACCACCTTTTCCAGGTGTGACGCCGGCTACGACCTGAGTGCCATAGGAGCGATTGTTGAGCGCATGAAATGTGCCCTCGCGTCCAGTGATCCCTTGTACTACCAGCTTTGTGTCGCTACCTACGATGATTCCCATGGTTCAGCCTCTCGTGTGTTCAATCTCTGCAGAGCAGTGTCGCGATTCAGGCGCCTGCGCCTGTTGCGGTCCGCTCGCCGGCCAGGCGCACGGCGTCGGCTGCAGCGCCGAGCATTGTTGATGCGATTGTGACGTTGGGGAGTGCAGCGTCTTCGAGCAGCTGCAGCCCTTCTTCGCTGGCGGTTCCGTCCAGGCGAACAACGATCGGCACATCCACGTCGAGCTCGGCAAGCGCCGTGATGACGCCCTGTGCGACCTCTGTGCAGCGCGTGATTCCACCGAAGATGTTGAAGAACACGCTCCGGACTTTCGGGTCCGACAAAATGATGCGCAGCGAAGTGACGATCTCCTCGGCGCGGGCGCCGCCCCCAACGTCCAGGAAGTTTGCCGCGCTGCCGCCGGCCTGCTGGATCACGTCGAGTGTGCTCATCACCAGGCCTGCGCCGTTGCCGAGCACGCCGACGTTGCCGTCGAGCTTGACGTAGGTCACACCCTGCTCGTGCGCCATCTGCTCCTGGGGGTCCTCGGCATGCTCGTCGCGCATTGCCTCGACATCCGGGTGGCGGAACAGTGCGTTGTTGTCAACGCTGAACTTGCTGTCGAGCGCCTTGACCTCGTTGTCTGGCGTGATCAGCAGCGGGTTCACCTCGACCAGCATTGCGTCCATGCCGCGGAACGATTCATACAGCTGCAACATCATGTTGACGACGCCGTTGAAGACGGCCTTGTCGACGCCGGCCTCGAACGCGAGCTGGCGAGCCTCGAACGGGCGCATGCCCCACACGGGATCGACATGCATTCGAGCCAGTTTGTCCGGGTGTTCTTCCGCCACCTGCTCGATATCCATACCACCCATCGTCGACAGCATCAGCAGCGGCTTCTTGGCCGAGCGATCGAAGGTGATCGAGAAGTAGTACTCGCTCTTGATATCGCTGGCACTTTCGATCCACAGTCGTCGAACGATGTGGCCTCGAATATCCAGGCCAAGGATGTTCTCTGCATGCTGTCGCGCCTCTGCAGGCGTTGCGGCGAGCTTGATGCCGCCTGCCTTGCCGCGACCACCGATGTGGACCTGCGACTTGACGACGACCGTTCCGCCCAGGCGGGTTGCCGCGGCTTCAGCTTCCTCCGGGGTGAATGCGACTTCGCCATCGGACACATTCACGCCGAAGCGACGGAACAGCTCCTTGCCCTGATGCTCGTACAGGTCCATTACCCACGTCCCTCACGTCGGGCGCGCCACCGATGGCGCGCGGATTCGTGCCCGACGATACCACTGGGCAATGCGTCGGCCAAGGAGCCGTGGGTGAAGAGTGCGTGTGGTGCGCTACGCCTGTGGGTCCAGCATTGACGTCAGGTTCGATCCGATCGGGACATCCTGGCCAAGTGGAAGCGGCCCCACCGCTGTTGGTGTGGTGCTCGTCGCAAGTGGCGTGGTTGGAAGTGGCGACGCTGTGGTCGCCGTCGCTGGCTGAACCGCTGCGGCTGTTGTGGATGTCGTGGGCGGAACCGCCGGCTGCGGAGTTGTTGCTGGCAGTTGGCTGCCAGTTGTGTCCGCTGGAGCTGACGGTGCTGGGCAGCCCTGCGTGGCGCTGATCGTGGCGATCAGCTGGCCGATCGCTGCAATCACCTGACGCAGCGATTCCACGATGCCCGCCAGCGCTGCTGCTCCGGCCCCTGCATCGCCCGGCGGCATTGGACCGCTAGCCGTAACGGGGGCAGCAGTCAGTGCATCCGCGGGCGCGGCGGGAGCACTCCCAATCGGGGAGTTCGCCTCAATCCCAGTCGGAGAAATCGATGATCCATGTACCTGGCACATGGTGCTGTCCCTCGGTTGTCCCTGCCTGTCCAGCCGCCATTGGCCGGAGAGTCCCACCTCCAAGGTCACACGGAATTGCTGATTGCGCAATGGGATTCAGCTCGGATGCGCAGCCTGGCCGGTGACGCTGCATCATCAGGATCCTCAAGAAACCCCGGAGTTCTGCCGATACAACGCCTGAGGGAACACGGGTGCAGGCGCGTACGCGCTCGCACGCACGTGTACGGACGGACCCTCGTCGACAGCGCAGGAGGCGTGTCCGGGAATGTCAGGATTCCAGATCGGTGGATTGGCAACAGGCCTCGACACGAGTGCCATCGTCGACCAATTCATGAAGATCGAGAGCCGTGGTCTGACGCGCCTCGACTGGACCAAGCAGCTCTGGCAGAGCCGCAAAAACGCCTGGACTGACCTCTCAACAAAGCTGCTGAGCCTGGACGGATACGCCGACGCACTGACCAATCCAACGTCGTGGTCAGCGTTCGCCGGGTTGAATATCTCGGATGGAACAAAGCTGGCGGCCGCGACGGTGAGCGATAAGCCGGCAGCCGGCAGCTACGACATCAATATCAACCAGCTGGCCCAGACCGAGGTCTGGACGTCGGCAAATGCACTGGCTGCACCAACGGCTGGGGTTCGCGTCAGCGGCACGTTCTATGCAGCGGGACCGGTCGCTGCGAACGGTGCGACGCTGCTGACAGCGCTGCGCCGTGCAGACAACGTGGCTTGCGGTCTGAACACGAACTCGACGATTACGATGAATTGGGCTCAGGACGGTGAGTCGTACTCAAGCACCTTTGTCGTTGGCGCAGCCTCGACACTCAATAATCTCCGCGCCTGGGCCCAGACGACAATTCCCGGTTCCACGGTCACGCTTGCGGCTGGGCAGTTCACGATCACCAGCCCAACCGGAACAACGGCCGAGGTCACGTCGCTCAACTTCACGGCGCGCAATGCTGCGGGTACTGCGCTGGCCGCATTTGACGGGCACACTGGAGCTCAGACCAACCGCACGGTCGCCGCAAGCGACGGTGGTGCCGGCGCGGACACATTGATCATCACCCAAGGTGCCAACACCTGGTTCGTGCCAACAGTCGCTGGTGATGATGAGATCGACCTGGTCAACAAGATCAACGGTACGGCAGGCATTGGGGTCAAAGCTTCGCTCAATGCTGGCAAGCTGGAGCTCACCGCCAATGATGCCGGAGCTGGCGGATCGTTCACTGTCGCCTCGACCGGGGCGCTTGCAGCAACACTGGGAATCGCCGAGTCAACAGCGGGCCAGGACGCTGCATTCGATGTCAACGGCACTGCCTACACGCGATCCAAGAACACCAGCATCGACGACGTGATCAGCGGGATCTCGCTTGACCTGCTTGCGCTGACCGGCGGCACGCCGGTCAATTTGACCGTTGGTACGCCCGGCGTGTCAGTCGCAGATCTGAAGGACAAGATCACCAGCTTCGTCAATCAGTACAACGAGATCATCGACTACATCTCGAGCAAGACGGGCGAAAAGCGCGTAACGCAACCCAAGACGCTGGCCGAATTCCTGCAGGGCCCGATGTCAACCGATCACGGCTTCTCATCCGTTTCGGGGTCACTGCGCCTTCGAATGAATGACATCGTCTCATCGTTGGGTGGTGCGCTCGATGCGCTGTCTGACATCGGAATCACCACGGGTGGATTGACCGGATCAACGAGCACGGACAGTCAGAAAGGCAAGTTGGTAATTGATGACGCGAAGCTTGAGGAAGCGCTGACCAACAACCGCACGCAGGTGCAGGATCTGTTTACCAAGAACGGTGGCGGTGCCTGGCAGGCTGACGGGATTGCACGCCGAGTCAGCAACTTTGTTTTCGGCCTACGCTCAGGCGGAACCGTCGACAGCTCGTTGCAGGGCGCAGGGTCCCAGATCACCAGCATTCAGCGGTCGATCGATCGAATGAATCTGAAGCTCGAACGACGTCGCACGTACTACGAGCGGATGTTCAGTCAGCTCGAGGGAACCATCGGCAAAATGCAGAGCCAGGGCTCGTGGCTCGCAAGTCAGCTGTCCGGTTCAGGGTCAGGCTTCGGAGGCTGACGATCCGCCTACAGGTCGAGGGTCACGTGCACGGTATCGCCGGCGACAATTGACTCTGCTGTGCGGACAGCTTTCTTGAGTGGCAGCAGGTAGGACCCTCGCGTCGAGTCAGGAAAGATGGAGGTCTGCCAGGTTGTTGCCCCGATTCGCGCCGTGACCTTGACCGATCCCCAACCTGATCGTTCACGTCCGAACATCTCCTGGATGTCCTCGCTCAGATCCTGTGGCACCGGAATGAAGTGCCATGCTGCCTTGCCCTGCCAGAGGAAGACAGTTTCGCTGAAATCGCACTCGAACACGCTGCACCGCGACTGTCAGTCGCCAGATCCCACTGCCATCAATACCTGGCCGGTCAGAACACTGTCACCCTCGGAAACAGCTATCTCGTTGACGATGCCAGGAGCGGCCGCCGCAATCTCATTTTCCATCTTCATTGCTTCGAGAATGCAGACCACCTGGCCAGCATCGACGGTGTCACCCTCGCTGACCATCACACGCAACACGTTCCCCGGACTCGGCGCCGTCACGGCCCCGGGGCCGTGCCGTGTCGCCCCGGACCGTTGCCGCACCGCCGGCGGAAGCGACGTGTGGGGATCGTGTACGACGATCGTCATGCGCTTTCCATCGACCTCGATGAGCAGCTGATCGGGATCCGCAACTGTCGACGGAGTGGAGGTCCTATCAACCAGGTGCCACTCAGCCAATGCGCTCTCGATCGCGGCAGCGGGATCCGCAACGAGGTCGCGGCACGTCCCGCCGGACGCAAACTCCTCGCTGGCCAGTACTGCTCGATGAAATCCGATCAGGGTGTCGACACCATCGACCGTGAACTCCGCAAGCGCACGTCGCATTCGGGCAATTGCCTGTGGGCGATCGGCCGCATGGACGATGAGCTTTGCCAGCAACGTGTCGTACCACGTTGGAACCTCGGAACCGGCTTCGAAGCCGCTGTCAACGCGCACCCCGGGGCCCGATGGCTCGATCCATCGCGTGATCAGACCAGAGGAGGGGCGGAATGAATCAGTGGCCAGCTCTGCGTTGATCCTGCACTCGATTGCATGCCCCAGAAGTTGCACGTCGTCCTGGGCGATCGAGAGCGGCAGGCCTGCGGCAATGCGTAGCTGTTCGGCGACGATGTCGACACCGGTCACCATCTCGGTGACGGTGTGCTCAACCTGAACGCGAGTATTCATCTCGAGGAAGAACGGCTCTCCGTCGTCACCCATCAGACATTCGATGGTCCCGGCACCTCGATAGTCAACGGCGCGTGCTGCCTCAACCCCGATTCTTCCGATCTTGGCGCGCAGTTCGGGATCGTTCCCCGGGGCGGGCGACTCCTCGATCAGCTTCTGGTGTCGCCGCTGGACTGAGCAGTCGCGCTCGCCAAGGTGGATCACGTTGCCGTGGTTGTCAGCCAGGATCTGAACTTCCACGTGGCGGGGGTCATGCAGATAGCGCTCGATATAGACGCGATCGTCGCTGAAGTAGCGGGCCCCCTCGCCACGGGCTCCGTCCCAAGCCGCTTCCAACTCTGACTCGTCGAGCGCAACACGAAATCCGCGTCCGCCGCCACCAGCACTCGCCTTCAGTGCAACGGGGTAGCCGACCGACGCAGCCGTCGTGCGCGCATCCTCAAGCGAGGCAAGTGGGTCGGTGGTGCCCGGTACCACGGGGACACCGGCAGCCTTCATCAGCTGCCGGGAGCGCGTCTTCGAGCCCATTGCCTCGATGGCCTCGGCGGTCGGTCCAACGAAGACCACTCCTGCGGCGGCGCAGGCACGCGCAAACTCAGCGTTCTCAGCAAGAAAACCGTATCCGGGATGGACCGCCCCAGCTCCTGCGCGCCTGGCCACATCGAGGATCACGTCCTGACGAAGGTAGCTGTCCGCCGGTGCGGCGCCGCCAATGGCATACGCCTCGTCGGCAAATCTGACGTGGCGGGAGTCGCGATCAACGTCGCTGTACACGGCAATCGATCGCAGACCCAATTCGCGGAGCGAGCGCATCACCCGAATGGCGATCTCGCCACGATTGGCGACGAGCACGGTGTCGAACGGAAATCCGTCCGGCGTGCCGCCGCCTGCCAGCGAGGTCGGTGCAGCCGCCCGGCGATGCGCCTCGTCAACCACGGCGGGTCGCGGGCGATTGGAGCGTGGAAGGTTTGTCATAGTGGGATGTTCCCGTGCTTTCGGGCCGGAGCGTCAACGCGCTTGCCTGCCAGCGCGTCCAACGCATTCGACAGGGACAGCCGCGTATCCCGCGGTGCGATTACGTCGTCAACGTATCCACGCTCTGCAGCAACGTACGGGTTGGCGAACTTCTCGCGATATTCGGCCACCAACTCCGCCCGTTTGGCAGTCTCTGCAGCATCACCGCCAGATTCCCGTGCCGCAGCAAGCGTGTCCCGATAGAGGATGTTCACGGCGCCATCTGCACCCATCACGGCGATCTCGGCAGCGGGCCAGGCAACATTCCAGTCGGCGTGCGTGTGCTTGCTGGCCATGACGTCGTACGCACCGCCGTATGCCTTGCGGGTGATCACAGTCAGCTTTGGGACAGTGGCTTCGCAATATGCGTACAGCAGTTTGGCGCCGTGGCGGATGATCCCGCCCCATTCCTGGTTCGTGCCAGGAAGAAAGCCCGGAACATCGACGAACGTGACGATCGGCAGGTTGAAGGCGTCGCACATCCGCACGAATCGACCGGCCTTGGTCGCCGAGTCAATATCCAGCACGCCCGCGAGCACCTTCGGCTGATTTGCGACAACCCCGACCGGGCGTCCGTTCAATCGAGCGAGCCCACAGATGATGTTCTGTGCCCACTCGTCGTGGATCTCAAAGAATGAGCCCGCGTCGAACACATCGCCAATCACGTCGTGCATGTCGTAGGGCTTGTTGGGCGCGTCGGGAATGATGGTGTCCAGCGCTGTGCACGATCGATCGCGGGGATCAGATGCGGCGTACGTCGGTGCGGGTTCTGCGCTGTTCTGCGGCAGGTACGAAAGGAACGTCCGAACATCGTCGATGCAGGCCTGCTCGTCCGGCGCAACCACGTGTGCCACGCCCGACTTGCTCGCGTGGGTGTGGGCACCACCAAGATCCTCGAAGGTGACCTGTTCGCCGGTAACGGTGCTGATCACGTCCGGGCCCGTGACGAACATGTGGGACGTTCCGTCGACCATGAACACCGCGTCGGTCAGCGCGGGAGAGTAGACGGCGCCACCCGCGCACGGCCCCAGAATCACGCTGACCTGCGGAATCACACCACTCGCCTGAACGTTCGCATGGAAGATGTCGCAGTAGCCGGCCAGGCTGACCACGCCCTCCTGGATTCGGGCGCCACCCGAATCATTCAGCCCGACAATCGGACATCCATTCTCGTAGGCAAGCCGCATGACCTTGACGATTTTCTCGGCGAACACCTCGCCGAGCGAGCCGCCGAACACGGTGAAGTCCTGACTGAAGGCAAAGACGCGCCGGCCGTTCACCAGACCGTGTCCGGTAATCACACCGTCGCCATAGGGGCGCTTGTCCTCAAGACCAAACCCATGCGCCCGGTGTCGGGCAAAGCGATCCAGCTCGACAAACGTTCCCGGGTCGAACAGCAGGTCGATCCGTTCGCGGGCCAACAGCTTGCCACGCTCGCGTTGCCGAGTGGTAGCTCGTTCGTTGGCAGGATGCAATGCAGCGGTGCTTCGTCGCTCGAGTTCTTCAAGCGCCGATGAGGAGGACGTTGTCGTCATGCGTGCGAGCCTACCTGAGCAGCCGGTACGATCCAGTGCCATGAGCG
>CAYNNW010000063.1:0-8552 GCA_964398435.1 uncultured Gaiellales bacterium
GTTCATCAACACCAATCCTGGCACGCCGGATGGCTGGCTGGTCGAGCCGGACAACTTGGAGGCGCTGGCCGCGGCAATTGTCGATGCCATCAATAGCCCCGAGGAGCGACAGCGCCGTGGTCGACAGGGGCGTGCAACAGTTGAGGCGGGGTACACCTGGCAGGCGCTGCTTCCGCGGATTCTCGATCTCCACTCACACGCATGGCGTGAACAGGCATCAGTAGGTCAGGCACCTGGACGGTCGCAGTGACTGCGGACCTCCCCGGTGTCGGTGATTCGACCTCTGGTCGTGCTGGCCGTCTGCCGCTCGGATGCCATCCGGCGGGCTGCGCAACCGGGTGCCTCGAAGGGTGCGGGCCGCTGGCATGGCTCGCCCGATTCAACCGCTTTCTTCGTCGCCTGTACACGTCTGTAGTGGCGACTGCAGAGGTAACTGCACCCGGTCCGAGCCGGCTGGGAATTCCTCTGAGACCGCTGCGCACCGGGCTGCGACCGGTGGTGCTGGTCCCGGGCTTTGCAAACTCACCGAAGGTCATGCGACGCTGGGAGCGTTCGCTTCGTGATGACGGCTTTCCGGTCCGGGTGTTCGTCGATCCACGGCGGGGCACGGGAGATCTCGTCGAGGCGGCGGAGCGATTGGGAAAGCTCGTCGACGAAGTGCGCACGGCGCGCGGAGCAGATCGGGTCGACATCGTTGGGTATAGCGCCGGAGGCGTGGTTTCACGCGTGTATGTCAGCCTCCTCGGCGGAGCTGCGAACATCGGGACACTCGTAACCATTGGAAGTCCGCACCACGGCTCGGCCGAGCTGGAGGCGCAGGAGTTCGTTCTGCAGAGGATCCCGAAGGCGGCGCGGGCTGTCGCTGCGGCACTTCCAGAGGCACAACGGCAACTGGCGCCTGGAAGTGAGCTGTTGGTTCGCCTCAATGCGCAGCCCGTCGCACCCTCGGGGATACGAGTCGTGTCGATATATGCCTGGGGCGGTGACGGAGTCATTCGACCAGCCAATTCCCCCCATCTGGATGGTGCCCGCAACGTCCCACTCGCCACTGGCCAGCGACTTCTACCGCATCGTCGTGGTCGCGGCCAGGCCGGCCCCGACCACCTGTCACTGATTATTGCGAGTCATGAGGCATTCGAGACAGCTCGTCGCGAGCTCCTGGCCGGACAGTCCGGTGCCGGATAGCTCACTCCCACTCAATGGTGGCAGGCGGCTTCGACGACACGTCGAGAAGCACTCGGTTGACGTGGGATACCTCATTGATGATTCGTCGGGACATCCGATCAACGAGGTCCCAGGGGAGGTGCGCCCAGTCGGCAGTCATCGCATCCTCACTGGTGACGGCTCGAATGACTATCGGGTGCGCGTATGTCCGTGAATCGCCTTGTACACCGACGGAGCGAACGGCAGACGGCAGTACTGCAAATGCCTGCCAGATCTCGTGCTCGAGTCCCGCGCTGCGAATCTCTTCGCGAACAATGGTGTCAGCCGCCCGAACGATGTCGACGTGTTCCGGCGTCACCTCGCCGATCACGCGGATCGCGAGACCTGGACCGGGAAATGGCTGCCTCCAGACGAGTGCAGTCGGCAGCCCGAGCGACTCGCCGATTCGCCGGACCTCATCCTTGAACAGTGAGCGCAGGGGTTCAACGAGGTCGAAATCAAGATCGTCAGGCAAACCACCGACATTGTGGTGCGACTTGATCGCGGCCGCGCCTCCCTCGGCGGTCCCGTGCCCCGACTCGACGACGTCGCTGTACAGCGTGCCCTGTACTAGGTAGCTGACGTCACCAATCGCACGCGCCTGCTCCTCGAAGACACGGATGAATTCCTCGCCGATGATCTGTCGCTTGGTCTCGGGGTCGGTCACCCCTGACAGGCGTGTAAAGAATCGGTCGCGAGCATCCACAACGATCAGGCCGTCACCCATCGTGCCGGCAAATGCTTCGCGGATCTGATCAATCTCGCCCTCGCGCATCAGCCCGTGGTCGACGCAGACGCACGTCAGCTGTTCGCCAACGGCTTCATGTACCAGTGCGGCGGCGACCGCCGAGTCGACACCGCCTGAGAGAGCGCACAGAACTCGCGACGAGCCCACCTGCGCGCGAATCAGCTCGATCTGCTCCTCGATGACGCTGGCCGCTGTCCAGTCTCGCTCGGCCTCGACGACCCGCTCAAGAAATGACTCGAGCATCTGAGTTCCCCACGTTGTGTGGACGACCTCAGGGTGGAACTGAAGTCCCCATACGCGACGTGTGGGGTGCTCGAATGCGGCAACCGGTGTGTCCGCGGTCGACGCTGTCACGACTGCTCCGGGCGGCGCCTGGACTACGGCGTCGCGATGGCTCATCCAACAGTCCTGCTCAGCGGGGACGCCATGGAACAGATCACCCCGCTCAACAACGGCCAGAGATGTCCGGCCGAACTCGCCTCCACCAGTATGCGCCACGGTGCCGCCCAGTGATGAAGCCAGCAGCTGCATGCCGTAACAGATGCCGAGTACGGGAACGTTCAGCTCAAGAAGGGCATCATCGAATGCAGGTGCTCCGTCCTCGTAGACAGACGCTGGTCCACCACTGAGGATGAGAGCAACCGGGTCGACATCTTGTACAGCGGTCGCGCCACGATGCCACGGAACTATGACGGAGCAAACGCCAAGCTCGCGCACGCGGCGTGCGATCAACTGTGCGTACTGACCGCCGTAATCGATGACGACAACCGGACGGTGTCCTGCGGGAATATCACCGCCGCCGCGGACCACGCGTGCTGAACCCTCAACTCCCGGCTGGGCCGGCGAAGTCATCAGCCCATCCCCACCCGTTGTGCCTGTTGCAGCTGTTTGCCCTCTGTCTTGATCGATGGTGCAAGGATGACCTCCGCGCGTTGGAAGTCGCGGACATCGTCGTAGCCGCACGTTGCCATGGCCGTCGCAAGTGCGCCCATCAGGTTCAGCGTTCCGTCGTTTTCGTGCGCTGGTCCCATCACGATCTCTTCAAGCGTTGCGACCTGATCGACTCGAACTCGTGCCCCGCGTGGGAGCGTTGGGTGGAACGTTGCCATTCCCCAATGCCATCCGTGCCCGGGTGCCTCGGTCGCCCGGGCAAGCGGCGACCCGATCATCACGGCATCGGCCCCGCAGGCGATCGCCTTCGCGATGTCGCCGCCGGTGCGCATTCCGCCATCGGCGATCACGGCCACGTACTCACCGGTCTCCAGCAGATGTTGAGACCGTGCGCCCGAAGCGTCGGCAATCGCGGTGGCCTGCGGCACACCGACACCGAGCACCCCGCGCGTCGTGCATGCCGCACCGGGTCCAACACCGACCAGAACACCCGCTGCTCCGGTCCGCATCAGGTGCAGTGCAGTGGGATACGACGCGCACCCGCCGACTACCACCGGGACGGGAAGATTTCGAACGTAGCTCGTCAGGTCGAGAACCCCGCCCTTGCTTGATACGTGCTCTGCCGAAACGACGGTCCCCTGGATCACGAGGATATCCAGGCCGGCGTCGATCGCAAGTGGCGCATACTTTTCGACGCGTTGCGGTGTCAGTGACGCGGCACACAGAACTCCGGCAGCCTTGATCTGACGTACCCGGTCAGCCACCAGTTCCGGATCGATCGGCTGGGAATAGATCTCCTGCATCGTGCGGGTTGCGTCTTCGACGGGCAACTCCGAAATGCGTTTCAGCTGCTCATCTGCGTCTGCGTAGCGGGTGAAGATTCCCTCAAGGTTCAGTACAGCGAGCCCGCCAAGCTGACCCAGCATGATTGCAGTCTGTGGTGAGACGACACCGTCCATCGCCGAGGCCAGCAGCGGCAGCGAGAATCGATGTTCTCCAATGGACCAGCTGAGGTCGACATCCTGTGGATCACGCGTCCGGCGACTGGGAACGATCGCAACATCGTCGAATCCGTATGCCCGACGAGCCTTCTTGCCGATCCCGAGCTCGATATCCGCCACGCGTGCCTCCCGATGTCCTGCCGTCCGGGTAAACCTACCGGCTGGACTCCCTGTTTGATATCCCCCGGGCGGATTTCGGGTTCGGACACACCGACGTCGGGTACGCTTCTCGATGATGAACAGCACCTGGAAGCCTCCCACCATCGCACTGATATTCAATGACCGCTCGGCGGCCGGGCAGGTGCAGGAGTTGATCGAGCGGGACCACGCATTTGCCCGGTACGAATCGATCGAGGCCGAGGATGAGCAGGGACGTGCTGCCTGGGTGTTGGCGATCTGGTGTGAGACTGCGACGGCCAACCAGATCTACGACTCGGTCGTGCCTCGGCTGCCCGACTACATTCGTGCGAGGTGGTTTCCGCCGACGCGAGTGCGCGAGCTCGTTTCCAGCTGACGCGCGTCGACTGCCCTGCGGTTACCCGCCGAGCGCCCTGCTCATGAGCACTGCCAGCAGCACTGCGGTTGCAGGGACAATGGCGACGGCGATGATCAGCGCGAGGAGCCGATCTGACAACTCGGGCAATCGCCCTCCACTCCCTCGTGCCGTCGTTCCGATCGAGCCGAGCGGTCCGTGGAGTGCCGGCCATCTGTCAATCACGCCGCCACGTCGGTCAGCCGGCACTGTCCCGGGGTCGTCCCCGCTGTGGCCGCGCGAATCCGGCGCCGTCGCGGGGAGGGAGCCGAGCTGGTTGTCATCCGCACCGGCTGCGCCATCAGGATGCTGCGGCTGCGTCGTCTGGTCGGCCCGATCCGTTGGTGATGACATCTGATCGCCGCGGATCCATGAGAGAACCGAATCGAGCGTTGACTGCACCTGGCTGAGGACGGCCGCGGATGCGCTTCGCGGTGTGGTTGCCTGGGCATTGTCCCCAGCCGAATCTGCCGACTGCGCATTCGTGTCAGCGAACATGCCCAGGAGTGCCTGGGCCATCGACCTTCCTAGTGACGCAACCTGTCGCCCCCCTGCTGCAGCAAACATCAGGCACGTGGCCAGAATCTCGTCTGCCATGGTCGGCGTGGCGCGTCGTTGCTCATCCGACCGGGTCCACACGGTCCAGGCATCGGACTGCTGCGTGGTACCAGTCTCAGGCCGCTGCACCGCGGGCATCGACTGTCGTGGTGCGCGCGTGGACTGTTCCTGCAGCATCAACTGAATGTGAGCGGGAATGCCAGAGCTGAGTCCGGCAGCGGGCGGCGCGGCAGCGCCGTTCGGTCCGTACAGCCCGGATGTCGCTGGCGGACGTGCCGCCAGTGAGCGGTATCCACGGCGCGCAGCCAGGTGGCGCGACCCTCGCGGTGCCATCGACATGTCCATCCCCCTGGCGCGCAGCGCGCGCATGCAGCAACCGTCGGTTGCTTCGATTCCCCTGACTCCATTGAACGGGCAATTTCCCGTTTTGCCAAGGGGGCGTCAGTTCAGGCTGGGCCGGGGGTGTCGTTGCTCGGTGAGGGAAGTGCGCCGGCCTGCCGGGCAACAAGAATCTGCAGGTAGAAGATCGCGTCAGCAAGTTCCGCGTCGACCTCGTCCTGAAGTCGATCATCGTCATGCCAGTACGTTGCGTCGCCATACTCGTACAGGCCGACATCTTCGAATGCGCGGCTGCGGCCGAGGTCCACGAGATGTGGGATTCGCTTCTCGAGCATGCCAATCAGCTGACGGGCAGCCTCGTCGGCAAATTCGTCGTACGTTGCCCGTTGTTTGTCCAGATCAATGCGCATCTCAAGACCTCGTGGAGGCAGTATCGCAGGTGGATCTGAAGCGTCTGCTGCCGCACGACCCCCACGATTCGTGGCACAATCGCGCGCGGGGATTTGATTATGCGGGGGCACGGAAGACACCCATCGATGGCGAGCGGGCAATATGCCCGGCACGTTGACGTGCTGCCGCGTGAGCTCGAGACTGCATTTCTGTCGGCGCCAGAGGCCCAGCGATCGTTCGAGCTGTTGCCGCCGGAAGTGCGCCGGGAGTACGTGGTCTGGATTCGCGAGGGACGATCGCGCCCCACCCGTGATCGAAGAGCAGCTCAGGCGATCATGCGGTTGCTTGCAACAGGCGGTCCGTCATGAGTCTGTCGACGACATCGCGGTCAACCATCAACATTCGGCTTGAGCCCGATGCGCGTCATAGACCGCCCGATGATGTGGACGTCGTCATTCGCCGCAGCGGTCGCTCCCGGTCCATCAGAATTGATGTTGATGATCACGGCGTGATTACAGCCGCAGTGCCGCAGCGCATTGCGATGCGTCAGGTGGAGCAGGTCGTGCGCGAACGGAGCGATTGGCTTCGCGATGCGCTGCATCGCGCACACCATGCTCGGCAGGCCGCTGCCGTTGATCTTGCCGCCGGCGATCCGGTGCGGCTTGCCGGAACCTGGATTCCCTCGCGGCTGACCACGGGGCTTCGCGCAGGATGTCGCTTGCGGGAAGGTGTCCTGGAGATTCGAGTCCCCGAGGCTGCAGATCCACATGACGTGCTGATCCGCTGGTACCGGGCGCATGCCCGCAAGGTGATTTCGGATCGGGTGGACTTCTACGCCGGGATCTTCGGCCTGAAGCCCGGCAAGATCTCGATTCGGGATCAGCGAACGAGGTGGGGCAGCTGCAATCATCGCGGCGACCTGTCGTTCAACTGGCGATTGGTGTTGGCGCCGCCGTGGGTGCTTGATTCGATCGTCGTACACGAACTGTGCCACCTCGACGTTCTGGATCACTCGCCTCACTTCTGGGCGACGTTGGATGCGCGGTATCCACGCCATCGCGAGGCCAGCGAGTGGTTGCGCGTTCACGGAGCATCACTGCGGGTCCTCAAGCCCAGCGACGCCGGGCCCGCTGGAGACGCGTCCGTGTCGGGGGGCGAGTCGTGCACCGTTGGCACGCTGGGGACGGCCGCGCGACACGGGGCGGTTGCCGCGCGTGACGGATCGAGCCGGGTGGGCCAGCAACCGGCGAATCATGTGCCCAAGCGTCGTCGGCAGGGGCGCCGCCAGCGGGCGATGCAGGCGTTTCGCTCGCTGTTCTGACCACGCATGGTGCGATCGCTACGGTCGCTGGGCAGCATCGCGATCACACACGTGTGCTGACGCATCGCCCCGAAGTTCGCTTCAGGAGAATCCCAGTGCTTCCATCTGTGGGCGAATGCGGGACAGGTTGCGACTCACGGGAGTTGTGCCGCCGCGTGAGTAGACGATGACACATGTTCCCTCGCGCGCGCACACGCGCGAGAGTTCCTGTACGTCGAAGACAGCGTCCAGCCCAACGACGAGGTCGAACTGCCCGTCATCGAACGGAAGGGACTCGGCAACGCCGGGCACGAATGTTGCCGATGGCACGTTGCGCCGCGCGCGATCGATCATTGCCGGTGAAATATCAATGCCTGTAACTGCGCAGCGCGGATAGCGCTCACGCAGGACGGCCGAGACGAGCCCGGTGCCGCAGGCAACGTCGAGCGCCGCGCGCGGTTCGCCGTGCAGGTGGTCAAGTGCTGCTGTCAGGCCCCGCGAATATGTCGGATCTGATCTGATCCTGTCCCACACAGGTGCCACTGAGTCGAACACTCGCTGCATGCCAAATCGACCTGGGCGGGCAAGAATCGGAACGCGACTTGCGTGGCACAGGCCCTTGATCAGCGTTCGCCGCAGTGCAGCGGCCGCGCGATTGCCGATCATGCGTTCCAGCCGTGGAACACCAGACGTGTGCTCGTTGCTGGCGGGGTCAGGAGACGTCACGTATCCGATTGCGGGGGCAGATGTGTGCGGAGAAGAGCAACGTGTTCTGCCGGCTTCACCTTGCGTGCGAGACAGACAACGTTCCCTGACGGGTCAGCGATGATCGTACTCCGTTCGACACCCATGTAGGTCCGTCCATACATTGACTTCTGGCGCCAGATCCCGAACCGTGTTGCCAGTTCGGCCCCCTCATCGACCAGTAGATGGAACGGGAGCGAATGCTTCGCCCGGAAGCGACTGTGGCTCTCCACCGGGTCGGGGCTCACCCCGAACACTGCAACATCGGGACGATCGAATTCACTCCAGTGGTCGCGAAGGTCACACGCCTGCGCCGTACAGCCGCTGGTGTCGTCCTTCGGATAGAAGTAGAGGACTACCCATCGACCGCGCAACTGGTCGAGGTCCACACGTTCGCCCTGATCGTCGAGCAGGGTCATCGATGGAAGCTGATCGCCGATGTCGAGTGATTCGGCCGATTCAGTGGTCTGTGAGTGCGTTCGGTTCTGTGCCATGCGCTTGAGCGTACCTGACAGCCCGTGCCTGCGACGACTGGTCGTCACCAGGATTGCCCAGGGTTGACAGTGCAACCGCACACAGCACGATCCAGACCGCCGCAGACATTGCGACGTGGAAGAGGACGACTCCCCACGGGAGCCCCGTTGCATACTGAATTTCACCGACAGCCATCTGCACACCGACCATGCACACGAGCAGCAGGATGTCCCACATGTGCTGGCGCCGCCGGACGCGCAGTGCCGCCGTGACTGCAACAAGGCCCGTCAGCAGCCAGGCAAGTCGCGCGTGAATCGTCACCAGTGTCGACCATCCCCCCAGTCTGACGACGTCCTCCGACTGCGTTGCGCC
>CAYNNW010000064.1:0-1325 GCA_964398435.1 uncultured Gaiellales bacterium
CCGGTAGACCTCGGGTGACCCGGCGCGTGAATGACGTCCGCACGTCCGAAGCAATTCGCCGCCTGGCTCATACCATTGCAGAGCATGCGCCGGTAACCGTGCTGACAGGTGCGGGCATGTCAACGGAGAGTGGCCTGCCGGACTACCGGGGCCCGGAAGGTCTCTGGCGCAACCGACGTTTTGAAGAACTGGCCAGCATCCAGATGTTCCGGCGCGAGCCCGTCGAGTTCTGGGAGTTCTATCGGATGAGGCTGGATGGCCTGCGTGGCGCGCGCCCCAACTCCGGGCACGCCGTCATTGCCGATCTTGAGCGTCGCGGGTTCGTTGACACCGTCGTCACACAGAATGTCGATGGGCTTCATGTGCAGGCGGGGTCCTCAACAATTGCAGTGCATGGCTCGCTCGACCATGCAGTGTGCCTCAACTGCGATACGCAACTGCCGATGGATCGCGCACTTGCGGCCAGCGACGCAGACGGCGTGCCCCGGTGCACCTGTGGCGCGCCGCTCAAACCAGGGGTTGTGCTGTTTGGGGAGATGCTTCCCCAACAATTTGAACAGGCGGTTCAGGTTGTGGCCACATGTCGAATGCTGCTGGTGCTCGGATCCACGCTGGCAGTACAGCCCGTTGGATCACTTGCCGAACTCGCATCACGAAACGGCGCGCGCGTTGCGATCGTCAATCGTGGAGAGACATCGTCGGACGACATTGCAGATATCCGTATCGATGCAATGCTCGGAGACGTGCTCGAAACACTGGCTGCCCTGCTGCCCTGATCGGCGCTGACACTGACCGGACGATGCCGCGGCCCGGCGCGGCCACGGGCCCCGATTCAACGCTCCGCGCGCAGTCCGGAATCGATGAAATCTGCAACACCACAGGTCCAGCCATACTGGTCTTCAGGAGATGCGCCATGCCAATCAACCTGCCACAGACATCCATCGTCTCCACACGTTCTGTGCCGCTCGCCAGCAGCTCACCCGCGCTGGCGCTGCCAGGAATGGACGGTGTAGCGCAGTCCCGACCATCTCGCATTCCAGGCGGCGGCGGATCGTCCAACGGCGCAGCTGCGGCACAGTCAGCCGGGGCCGCAACCCTGCTCGAAAAGGCAGACCGACACCTGGAACGAATTGCATCCAGCGCGGTCATCGGATCGGCTGAAAACGCCGAGGCCACCCTGGCCGTCTCAAAATCATTGACAGCATCGAGCATGGCAATCCAACAGGGGCACGCACTGTTGGAATCGCAGGTCGGAATCTCGCGTGAGCTCGCATCCAATCTGCGACTCACGGCCACGAGGCTGGCGTTTGTGGCAGGACAGGCAT
>CAYNNW010000064.1:1335-2796 GCA_964398435.1 uncultured Gaiellales bacterium
CTCACTGCTGCCCGAGTCAGAGCTCCAGAGCATGCGAACCGCAATCAGCACAGCGCGCTACGTCGCTGACGAAGCATCGTCGCCTGCGTCAGCACGTGGCTATCTGTAGCAGGCGCAGCCCGCCCCGAATGCCGATCAGCCGTCCTCGGGGACCGGCAGGAAGACGTCCTGGTACCCCGGTTCGGCAAATGCCTTCATCGCCGGATCTGCCGGCGCCTTGTACAGCTTGAGCACCTGGTACGAATCATCCAGGTTGTCCGAAATCTCGCCGCCTGGCATATCGCTGATCCAATACTGCCCCTTGTCGTCCCGGATCACCCCGACCATCGTCATCTCGGACGGCCGGTCATGGACGTACTTGCCAGCAAGCGCAAAAGCATCCCAGAACGACGTGCCCGCAAACTGCCGCGTCGTCGGATCCCAATCGAAGTGGTTGATCGGAAGCGACTCCAGCCGTCCGTCCTCCCAGCGAACATCCGCCATGGTGTGTAGCACGGTGCGACCATTGAATGAATCGATGTTGCTTGGCTTTGGAGTCACCGGAGCGGGTGGCTCAACAGTGGGGGGTGCCAGCTCCGTCAGCCCCGGGAGTACCAGGCGCTGTCCTGGTCGAATGCGGTTGGGGTCACTTCCAATAACGTCCATGTTCGAGTCATGAATCGATTGAGCTGACATTGCCAGGCCAAACGGCTCGTTGTACCGCCGCGCGATTGATGACAGCGTGTCGCCCGGCTGCACTGTGTGGTAGATCGTCGTGTTGTAGATCGTCAGGCCATTGACCGACCCCAACTTCACAACCTGCTCGTCAAGCCCGGGAATACGCAGCGCTTGATGCACATTGAGTACGTTGGGATCCGGCCCGATCTCTGCCTTATTCGCGTCATAGAGCGAGTTGGCTGTGACATTCATGCCAAGTGTTCGCGCGTAGCTACGCGCAATGCTCGACAACGTGTCGCCGGCCTGGACCTTGTGAATGAAGTGGCCGTTTCCAAGGTCTGTCAGGCCGTCGGGGCCCGCAGCAAGCAGCTCAGACACGGTCAGGTAGTCCGGATTGACCGGCTGCATGATCGTCGTCGTTGGAGGAGTGGGTGTCGTCGTCGTGGGCGGAAATGTTGTGGATGTCGTCGTCGAGGTCGGCACAACCGGGATTGTTGTTGTTGCGGGCGGCGCGGTTGTGGGCGGCGCGGTTGTGGTCGTGGGGGGTGGAAGCGTTGCGCCCGTCGTGGCGTCGGTCACGCCCGACGTCGTCGTGGTGCTCGGCGCGGTGGTCGGTGTCGTCGTGGTCGATGAACCACCTGCGTCCGTCGCAGTGTCACCGTCGTCGTCGACGAGCTCATGCGCAAGCGCAGCCAGTCCAACAACTCCTGCGCCAACCCCTGCAACGAGCAACCCCGTGCGAACGTTCATGAATTCCCCCATGCGTAGACACCCCTGCCGTCATATCGTCCATCCGCGGCTCCG
>CAYNNW010000064.1:2806-7446 GCA_964398435.1 uncultured Gaiellales bacterium
CCCCGTTCGCCGCAACGACTCAGCGCAATCGTTCGATACGTCGGCAGGGGAATCAGATGCGCATCTGCGCGTGAAGGGGATTTGCCAATGCCTGAGATGCTGCCGATCAGTCGACTGGCTGAACACGCCGCAGGAGCATCCGTCAGCACCTGGGTGCGCAACGTTGCCGGCCTTGTGGAGCACCAGCCTGAGTGGACGCATGTCTTTCGCGCTGCTGAGCTGACCTCGTCAGCCGACGAGTGGCTTGCGCATGCAATGCGATCGGGCGATGCCAGTGCGCTTTCGAACGCGCTGACACAGGTGCGCGGCGCATCGTCGATGCTGCTTCGGGTTGGTCAGGAGCGAGGAGTCAGCGCCCCTGCGCTCACTGTGGCGAGGGACGGCAGCGAACTTCTGGGGCGCGTTACCTCGCAGCTTCATCCATTCGTCGGTGCTGCCGACTTCGCAGATCATTCCACGATTCGGTCGCTTGATTCATTGCGCGGCTCGCTGCAGCTTCAACGCATTCGTCTCGACGAAGGAATGAGTGGTCAGATCCGGGCGCTCGGAATCACCGCGCCTCGCTGATCGGCGCGCAACGAATTTTACTGCGTCCGACCAATGTGGTTACAATGAGCTCCCGGTAGGGGTATACACTCCGAAATCGATCTGGCACCAGCCACGAGAGATGAGCGCCACCAGCGTATGAGCAGCCGGGACACACACTCGCCGCCAACGCCGGCCACGAGCCGGGCGCAACGGCCGTTTCCCGTCTCGATCGATCTCCCGCCCCCACCACCGGTTCCGGGGATGAGGGACCTCCCACCGCCGGGCGACCAGGCGAGTGGGGGATCCGATCTTCCGCCGCCGGCCTCGCCGCCACCGTCACCGCCACCGTTCCGGTCGGCACGACGATTCGGACATTTCCAATTTGATTCATCCCACGGGGAGCCATCGGCTCCCCGTTCTTTTTGCCGTCATACACGTACGCGGGGGATCAGCACCGCCACGTCGATGGCACTTCAGCTTCCGTTGCGGCGGGCACCACGCCGCACGGAGGGTCTGCTCAACAGCAGGCGCACATCAGCAGCACACCATCCAACCACCAGCCATGCGGCCGACCTCCCGGCGGTTGCAGGCGCCGAAAGGAACAACACGTGACGAACGCCGGCACACTTCCCGCTCGCAACAACACCAATGCCAACGAGAATGCGAATACCAATTCCAACAACAACGCACCTGCCGACCTCGCCAACAATCGCAACACCCTGAATACCGCCAACACAATCTCCACCAACTGTGTGCCTGCACCAGCAGCACGCTTCGCAGCAGCAGTCGGCGGTGCCCCCAACATGGTCGCTGCCGACGCAGAGATGGCACAGCGCATCCAGAACGTCCGAATCTGGGACGCCATGGTCAAGGGCGCACGCAACTACGTCGAGGCAAACGGCTTCGTCAACGTTCACAACATGCCAGAGCTCGTCGGAATCACCGGCGCCTGCGAGAACGTGGACACGCTGTTCAAGGTCGACTACTTCGGTCGCCGCGCATACCTCGCCCAGAGCGACCAGCTCTATCTGGAGCTGCTCACCCCACACCTGGGCAAGGTCTACACCGAGATCCAGAGCTTCCGCATGGAGCCCGAAGCCGATGATCGTCACCTCTGCCAGTTCCAGCTGTTCGAGATCGAGCACCTGGGAAATCTGGATGAGCTGATCGACAACCTGGCTGGCATCGTGCAAACCGCAGCGACTAACGTGGCCGACAACTGCGCCGACCTGCTCGCTGCACGCGGACGCGACCCCGAGGCGCTGCGTAACCTCAGCTTCGCTCGCATCACCTACACCGAGGCAGTCGATCTGATGAAGGGCGACTTCCCCGACCTTCGCTGGGGCGACGACCTGACCAGCAAGCACGAGCGCTGGCTGACCAACATCCTGGGACCGGTCTTCATCACGCACTACCCCAAGGAAATCAAGTTCTTCAACATGCGTGAGAACGAGTCGGATCCCATGGTCGTCAACAGCTGCGACCTGCTGCTGCCGCTGGCCGGAGAGTCTGCAGGGGCGGCCGAGCGCGAGCACGAGCTGGACCGCATCGAGGCGCGACTGAAGAGCAGCACGATGTACCACCGTCTGATCGAGCTTGGTGGCAAGGACGAGGACTTCGCCTGGTACCTCGACGCGCACCGCGACAAGGACATCCCACTGCACTCAGGGGCCGGCGTTGGACTCGCCCGCGTCGCGCAGTTCATCCTCGGCTGCGAAGACATTCGCGACGCCGTGCCGTACCTGGTCAATCGCGACAACCTGCTCTAGCACCAAGCAGATCCGCGCTTCCCCCCGGACATGGTCCGCAGTGTTGGGGGTGCCCGGCCGACCTGGCCGGGCACCCCCAACCAGCCTGGTCGTGGTACGGTCCGAGCGCATGGAGCGCGTCACAGCAGAACACGTTGCAGCGCTTGCCCACCGGCTGCGCAATCACCTCAACATCGTCGGGGGTGGTGCCGCTCTGCTCGCTGACGCCGTGGACGGTGACGATCGTGAAATCGCACACGATGTTCAGGATGCCGCGATTGCGATCACTGATGACATCGAGCGGTTGATCATCCTCGCGAGGGATGAACTGAATGAGGTCGCAGAACCTGAAGCGGTTGACCTGGCGGCATTGATCGAGCGGGTGCGGCGCCGGTGCGAGTCACGCGGCCACGCACTGACCGTCGAGATCGACGCTGGTGACGGCCGCAGCGATTGGATCGCTCGAGCAGTACCCGCCGTCCTCGAGCGGGTCATGCTTGATCGGGTGATCACGAGCAGTGCCCACCGTTTGCGTGTTCAGGAAGGCGCACCTGGAACAGCCGTGATCTCTGCCGATGGCCCCGCCGATGCCGATGTCCAGAACCCGCTGTCAGACTCTGAGCGGGAGCTGGTGTCGGCCGTTGCGCACACGGCCGCTGCCTGGCTGAGGTCCGACAGTTCGATCGAGCTGTCGCTGACCTGACGTCAGCGGGTCAGTACTGACCCGATGGTCTGCTCAAGTACATCGAAATCAACGGGCTTCGCCACGAACCCATCGCACTGCAGCTCATTGATTGCGGCCTTGGCATCCATATGGACGCTGGCGGTCACCACAATGATCGGAATCGTCGCAGTCGATGGATCACTCTTCAACAGGCGCGCAACATCGAGCCCATTCAGTTCGCCCGGCATTCTCAGGTCGAGTAGCACGGCGTCCGGGCGTCGTTCCCTGACCATGTCAATTCCGCTTCGACCGTCATGCGCCTCGTGCACCTCATAGCCGCGTCGGCCCAGCGCCCGAACCATCATCCGGCGGGCAGCTGCATCATCGTCGACCAGTACGAGCCTTGCCATCAGCTGGACGCCTCAACTTCCTCGGCGACGTGGGCATCGTCGTGATCAATGTCGGGACCAGAATCAGGTGGGTGCGCGGGCAGCTCGATCGTGACGACGGTCCCTTCACCAAGCGTTGATTCGATGTGGACATCCCCCCCGTGCAGTCGCGCAAGCATCCGCGTAATGGCCAGGCCCAGCCCGGCCCCCTCCTGCTGGTGCGGCGTTCGTGCCAGAGCTGCCTGCGACTGAAAGAACGATTCAAAGATCCGATCCAGATCGGCCTGGGGAATTCCCGGTCCGTCGTCGGTGATCGAGAACAATGCCCCGCCATCCGGTCGCGGTGTCAGCGACACGGCAATTCGACCACCCTCGGCGAACTTGATCGCATTGCCAATGACGTTGAGCAACATCTGGCGCACGCGCGACCGGTCGCACACAAGCTGAACCGTTGGCGCCAGCGTGGCATCAAGAGTGATCGATGCCTCCTGGGCCTGCAGTCGTACAGCGGCAAGCACCTCGCGAACCAGCGCTGCAGCGTTCTCAGTGTCGAGCCGCAGATCAACCCGGCCAGCATCGATTCGACTCAGATCGAGCAGGTCGCTGATCAGCGACAGCAGGTGGGTGCCCGAGCTGGCGATGATCTCCAGGTCCTCGATCTGTTCTTCACTCAGACTGCCTGGATCCTCAAGCAGCAGGCGCGAGTAGCCAATGATCGTGTTAAGGGGGCTTCGCAGCTCATGGCTCATGTTTGCCAGAAACGTGGATTTCGCCCGGCTTGCATCGGCGAGATCCTCGTTGGTCCGCTCAAGCTCAGCTGCGAAGTCGCGCATCGCCTCATAGAGCTCGGCGTTCTCCAGCGCAATCCCTGCCTGTGAGGCGAGCGTCAACATAAGTTGTTCGTCAATGTCGGAGAACTCTGCTGCTGTTTCCTTCTCGGCGAGGTACAGCCGCCCGCGTACCGAACGACGCGAGATGACTGGAACGCCAAGAAAGCTGCTCATCGATGGATGGTGGTCCGGGAATCCGACTGACGCTGGATGTGCCTGCAGTCTTCGCAGGCGCAGAGGAGTTGGATCGTCGATGACTACGCCCAATACGCCGCGCCCTGTCGGGGGTGTGCCAATTCGTGCCTGCGTGTCGTCGTCTATGCCGACTGTGATGAACTTGGCGAGGCCGGTTCCCGATTCATCGAGCACACCAAGCGCGCCATACCGCGCCTGAACCAGATCGCAGGCAATTTCAACGATTGACTTGAGCACCTGGTCAATATCAAGCTCACTAGTCAGCCGCTTTCCGGCCTCAATCAGC
>CAYNNW010000064.1:7456-8542 GCA_964398435.1 uncultured Gaiellales bacterium
GCCAGCTGCTGTCGGCTGCGCTCGTCACTCATTCGCCTGCGAACAACGAGTTCCAAAGCCATTCCAGCCTCGCGACCCAATAGCGACAGCAGTCGCACGGGCGCATCGCCGCCCGCGTTACCCCCCTCATGTTCGTCGGCGTTCGACACGGTCCCAACACGAACCCACAGCTCGCCGGCTGCCCGCTTGCCGGTCACCGTGGCATGGGCCGGGGCCGCAATGCAAACCGCACTCCAGCCTGCTTCCTTCGTTTCACGCGAAAGCGGCAGCGCCATTCCGGTCTCGTACGCGTCGAGCGTCGCGATGCGGGACGGCGGGACATCGCCGATTCGCTGCCGTTCGAGCATGCCGTGGCCGACAAATGACACAGCATGGGCGCCCATGATCTCGCGAGTGCAACTAACCAGCGTCTCTGCGAATGAGTGGTCGTCAGCCTGCCGCGCCAGTTCAAGTCCCGCACGTGCTATCCGCTCTGCAAGCTCCATCTGCATGATGGTGTCGATCGTATCAGCGCAACGATCTGCCCCCCGCTGGGGCGTCAGGCTCTAGGATGCAACTACCATGAGCCGTGACGTTGACATTCCCAGTGATTCCCAGACCACCGGCACACTGTCAGTGGTGATCATCGACGACCATGCCGTCGTCCGGAGCGGAATCAAGCGGCTGCTTGAGGAGTCCGGGCTGGTCAAGGTCGTCGGCCAGGCGGGAACTGCCGCCGAGGGACTGGAAACGATCGAGGTCAAGCGCCCCGACGTAGCGCTGCTCGACATCGAGCTCGGTGACGCCGACGGTCTCGACATCCTGCCGGGGATTCGAAGCAAGGCGCCCGATACGAAGGTGCTGATTCTCAGCATGCATGACGAGCCCGGTTACGTGGAGGCGGCCTTCGCCGCCGGTGCACATGGCTACATGCTCAAGGACGCAGCGGAATCCGAGCTGATTTCGGCCGTGCAGTCATTGAATGACGGCGAGCGCTACGTGTATCCGGCACTGGGAGCTCGGTTGGCCCAGGCTGCGCTGTCACGCTCTGAGGATCCATTGACCGAGCGCGAGCGGGAGATTGCACGACTGTTGGCGCTCGGCCAC
>CAYNNW010000065.1:0-3550 GCA_964398435.1 uncultured Gaiellales bacterium
CCCCGAACTCAAGCGCTATGTCAGCGCACTAACTGAAGGCGTGAGCTACACCAACGTCACGAGTTGGTGGGACGGGAAGACGGTTGGGTGGAGCCAGGACGCAACCAAGCACCTTGGGCTGCTGGCGGAGAGAGGCATCACCTCGGAGTCCATTGCGACTGCGAAGCCCGAACGCCTGCTTGGCAGGATCGTCGACATCTTCAGTGCCCCCGGAGACGCCGTTGTAGAACTCTTTGCGCGCGCGGGAGATCTTGCTGCTGTCGCGTACAAGTCCGGACGTCGATTCGTCGCGCTCCACGGTCCGACGGAGCAGGACCGTGCGCTGCTGGAAGGGTGCGCGCTTCCGAGGATCGAAGCCATTTCAACCGGCGAGGAATCACGCCTCGAATCGGAGCATGCGGTACCGGCGTCATCGGTCAGCGGGGGCGTGATTGTGGCGTCAGTGGATGAAGCGCTTTTTGTGCGTTCGATCGGGGTCGATGAGTTTCCTATGGCGGCTGATGGCAGTGGAAGTGTCCCGGATTCCGAGGTGTTGCTGCTTTCGCTTGGATTCGCTCCCGATAGGGACGTGAACGGGTTTTCGAGCGGATTGTCGCTTTGCGGCAACCGCCGTGGTGTGCTCGTGGATCCCCAGACGTTCCTCGATCACACGATCGGTTCACAGATTGCGGTAACGGCAGAATCCGAACCGCAGCGTCAGATCGAGGTGTTTTACTTCCGATCAAGCGACGATTTCGATTCGAGCGCCTACTCCGACTCGCTACGCTTTCGACGTGTCCCGATGGAACTCTCGCTCTGATGGCATTACCCTCAACCCCGAGAACGCATCGGTTGGAGAACGCGCTGGAGCGCGTCCTGGAAGCGATGTCGTTGCGACGTCCTCAGGTTCAAGCGCTCGAACGGTTTCACGATGTGGTCAAGAGCGTTCGACGCGATCTTGCGGAAGTGTCTGGGGACCAACTGGCTGATCTGGTGCGAGAGCAACAGCCATCATGGACTTTCTCAGCACCGTTTCCGAACATGACGTTCGCCTTGGCAACGGGTGTCGGAAAGACTCGCCTGATGGCGGCGTTGATGGCATATCTCTACTTGTCGGGCCAGTCCCAGACGTATCTGCTACTTGCGCCGCGAACGGCGATTCTCCGGAAAATCCTTTCCGACCTTCGATCCAGCGACCGCTACCTCTTCGTCGATCAGGAGATGATCCCGACACCACGTGTTTGGCACGCTGGAAACGTCGAATCCTTTAGGGGGCCGGACGAGGTCGACGAGTTGCTTCCGCGGGGTCCTGATCTATTTGTGTTCTCGCCGCAGGCAATCACCGGAGATGACCGCCGAATTGGCAAGGCCTCTGAATTCGTCGGCGATAGCCCGCTTTCGTATCTCAGGAGCGCGAAAGACTTGGTGGTTCTCGTCGACGAGGCGCATCACCTTAGGAGAATGGCTGAGGCGGATACCAGGGCCTGGACCCAGGCGGTGCGAGACGTAGGTCCAAGACTCCAATTGGGGATGACGGCAACGCCGGAGGACGCTCCCGGCTCGAACGTTTTGTATAGCTATGACTTGCGGACCGCCCTGCGAGAACGCCTGTACACCAAGGACGTACGTCTCGTAGTACGAGAGAAGAAGGAAGGGGATGGTCTCGGCGACGCTGACTGGGATCGAATCACGCTGAATTTCGCGCTGGATCGGCTCGCTGCCAAGGAGGCAGCCGTGGGCGCGTACACGGGCGTCCGTCCGTTCCCTTCTATCAAGCCGGTGTTGCTCGTGGCAGCACAGGACACCGACCACGCCGAGGAGATTGGGCGGTGGCTTACGGAGGAGAAGGGGCTCGGTCGCCAGGAGGTGCTGGTCGTCCACTCGAAGCGCTCGAAGACTGAAGAAGATCTGCAGCGGCTGGTCGGGATCCAGTCGAAAGACAACAAGGTTCGCGTTGTCGTGAACGTCTTTGAGCTTACCGAGGGTTGGGACGTCACCAACGTGTACGTCATAGCTCCACTTCGTGCGATGTCGACGTTCGAAGGCGCCATCCAAACTATGGGACGTGGTCTGCGACTTCCGGCTGGTACGCGAGTCGACGACGTCGAACTGGATACGTTGGAGGTGCTCTGCTTCGGCAATGAATCGCTCGAGCAGATCGTCGGTTCCGCAACCGCTGCGTACGGAGACGCAGAAAACGAGGACACTGGGTTCGATGTTCGGGATTCCTCCGATCTCGATGACACCGATACACAACTTCCGACCAAGATCATTGACGTGGCCGAGAGCTCGGAAGCCAAACTCGTCATACCGAGCATCCGCCGGATTCCGGAAGAGCCCGATCTCGACTTCGACGTGAGAGCAGTGCGTGAAATCGCCCAGCAATCGGCGACTGAATTGCAGTTGGCGACACTTTCCGTGGCTGGATCGAAGGCGAGCCTTGGCTTCAAGCCTGACGTTGTCACACGACTGGTCACCAGCCGCATACTGGCATCCTTGCGCTACCTCAGTGGTCCACTGCATAGCGAGTCGGTCCAACAACTGGCCACGCGCTTTGTTGAGACTCTGCCAACCGGAGAAGATGGGCTCGTTACAACAGACTGGGCAACGATCGCATCGATCCTCGCGCACGAAATCGACCGCAGGTATCGACGCAAGCTCATCAAGTTCGAGGTGATCCCCGGCGGCACGGAAGTCGCGTTCGGTTCCTATCAGTGGCACGTACCCGAAAGTCTTGATGCCTTTCCGAAGCAGGACGGTGTCAATGGGTGGCGCAGATCATGGCGCCGTATTCCCATTGTGGGCTGGAATCGTTGCGTGAGCGATGCGGTGCCGTTCGACACCGAGCCTGAGTACCGTGTCGCGGTTATTTTGGATCGCTCTAGTACCGTGCGTTGGTGGGCGAGAAACGATCCCGCGCGACTCGTGGTGCCAACACCCATCGGGGGTCACAACCCTGACTTCGTTTTCCAGCAGGATGGTGCTGACGGCGCGCTCCTTTTCGAAGTGAAGCAGGCGAATCTCTGGGAGGCGCCTACTTCAGATGCTCGTGTGAAGGCCAAGGCCGCCGAGGGCTGGTGTGAGGCCGTGTCTTCCGCCGCCCCCGAGCGTTGGCGATACAAACTCATCTTGGATGCCGACGTCGAAACGGCCGACACCGTTGAAGCACTTATCGCCGCATCAGTCGGTCCGCTTCCAACCTCACCAGGATGAACGGGAATTGCGTCGTCAACGAGACGATGCAGGGTGCACTGACACGACCTAGCTTTAGTGTCAGTGATGCGACAACGAGGAATGGTCATCGTTGTGGTGGTAGCGGTCGATCCTGTGCGGGGAGTGCTCGCGACGGCCGATCCACCCGGGATTCTCGATGCCGTTGCGAAGATCCCATTCGCTGGCGTTGTTCGAGATCGCGCACATGCAGGCGCAGTTCGTCTCGCGGTGTGAGCCTGTCGGCGTCGTATTCAGCGGCCATGGTGCGGGCGTCGCTGCGACTGGCCATGTCATGCAGGTCGAGCAGTGCGGCGTGGAGCTGCTCGGTGGGCGACAGCGGTTTCCCGGTGGCGGGGTC
>CAYNNW010000065.1:3560-8509 GCA_964398435.1 uncultured Gaiellales bacterium
GGTCATTGCCGATGGTGTCGACGTAGATGCGCGACGCATCAGTGGCACGGCTCATCGCGACGTACATCCATTCGCGGCTGATGTGTTCGGAGGCGAGGACGAACGCTTCGCCGTGGATCGTGCGTCCTTGTGTCTTGTGGCCGGTGGCTGCGTAGCCAAAGGTGGCGTGTCCTTGTTCGAGGTAGCTTCGCGGTACAGAGAGTTCGCGTCCGTCGTCGGTGCTGATGGTGAGTCCGGTTCGGTCGACGGCGGTGACGTGGCCGCGGGTGCCGTTGCTCAGGTCGAGGTGTCGATTGTTGCGCAGGCACAGGATCTCGTCGCCGACCGCCCATTCTCGGCCCGCGAATTCGCGTCGCTCGGCACCAAGCTCGCCTGCTTGGTCGAGCAGTGCGCGGGCATGGTCGTTGAGTGCGGTGACGTCGCGGTTGGTGTAGGCAATCATCGCGACTTGCTGGTTTGTCTTTCGCGCTTCGAGCCAGTCGGCGGCGAGTTGGCGGCGTAGTTCGTCGGCGTTGGCGCCGGCGATGATGCGGCCTTGGTCTGCGTATTCGGCGATGGCGTGGCCGACGTCGCCGTCTCGCAGGTTGGCGAGTGCGGCGCGCTCCCAGGATTCGCGCTGGCGACGGTTGTTCGTCAGGCGTTCGATGCGGTCTTCGTGTTCGAATCGGTGTACGAGTCCCTTGAAGGTGCCGCCGGCTTCGATCTCGGGGAGCTGCAGGTGGTCGCCGATTAGCACGAGCTTGGTGTCGTTTGCGGCGCAGCCTTCGACGAGGAATGCGAGGTCGCGGGTTGCGACCATGCCGGCTTCATCGACGATCAACACTCCGCCGGGTGGAAACGCTTTGTCGGGTGTCGGGGCGTCCGAGTCGGGGCTTGCCCAGACGTGGAGCGTTGCGATGGTGCGCGACGGGATGCCCGTCTCGGATTCGAGGTTGCGTGCGGCGTTGTCGGCGAGGGCGCACCCGCGCACTTCGATGCCTTCGCGGATCCATGCTTCGTGGGCGACGGCGAGGCTTGTGGTCTTCCCCGAGCCGGCGAGGCCGACGACGGCTTGCATTCCTGCGCCGCTGGTGGTGAGCGATTCGACCATTTGCTGCTGTTCGGGTGCGAGGGGTACGTCGTGTCCGGCGATGAGGTCGCGAACGGCGGCGTACGGAACGATTGCGATGCGGTCGTCGGCGCGGTCGCGCATGCTGTCGAGCACCGCGTACTCTGCAGTGAGCAGTTCCCTGGTCGTGAACGGCAGGTCGACGCGGTGGTCGGCGATGGTCGTGCCGTCGGCGCGTCGCACGACTCCGCGCGGGAGCGGCTGGTCGGGGCGGGTGAGCATGACGGTCTGTTCGTGGGAGAGCTCGAGTAGGCGGTCGGTGAGGTACTCGATGTGCGCGGCGGTTGCGCCTTCGGGGAGTGCGTCGGCGACGGCGCGAATCACGTCGCGGCGCGAGAACGTCGACTCGGATTGCGTCAGCCCTTCCGGGGAGAACAGTTGATCGGCGAGTGTGCGGACCGAGGCGTCGTCGGGGAGCGACGAGCGAGGCGTTCGGGGTGCGCGATTGATGGAGTCGAGCGGGTCGGGAAGGTTGCGTTCCGCGGCTTCGCTGATCCAGCGTTCCTTGAGGTGGGCACCGTCGACCGAGTAGTCCTTGGCAGCGCGGGTGTCGATCGCGGCAGCGGTCGCAGCGCTCGCGCTCGAGGTGCTGGTGAGCGCGAGCTGGTTGGCGATCTCGTCAGCGCGCTTGGAGAAGGTGGCGCACAGCTCGCGGTCAACGCCGACGATCTCCGCGACACCGCGCTCGACCGGTCCCCACTCGATCCCGAGGCGGCGCGTCAGTTCGGCGCGAAGAACGGTCTGGTAAAGGTGTCCGCACGTCTTGGCTTCGCGATACAGGGCTGCGCCGTGCAGTGCGGTGTAACGCTGCTGCTCGTGCCCGCGCACGATGCTCGTCGCGCGTGTGGCGTTGGCGATCACGACGTGCGTGTGCAGCTGCGGGTCGCCGGCGCGGCTTGTGCGATGTACGAATGATGCTCCAACGAATCCGTCGCCGCGGATGTGCTCGCGACCGCCACGGCCGCGCCGCGTGATGCACGCTGTTCGTTCCATGTAGTCCATCGCCTGGCGAACAGCCTCGCCGTGTGCTTGCTTGATGTCCTCGGCAACCGGACCGTCGGACAAGCCCCACAGCACGCTGACGCTCTTTGGCGCCGAGAACGTGAGGTCGAACGCGGCGGTGGGTTGGGGTGCCTTCTGTTCGACGACGTAGCCGTTCTTGAGCTTGAGTCGGCGCGGTGCGAGCTTGTGCTGGTGCTGACGATCGTGCCATAGCGAGCCGTCGGGAAGACGGCCGCGCATCAGGTCGTTGAGATCACCGTGCGCGAGCATGCCATCGAGGCCGAGGTCGCTGGTGCCGCGGCCGATGTAGGTGCCTTGTTGTTCGCCCTTGCCAGAGTAGTAGTCGTCGGCGCCTTGCGCGACGCTGCGTTCGTAGTAGGCGCAGTGGCCGATACCGAGCTTGCCGATCGAAAGCATGGCCGTCTCCTGTCAGTGACATAGGATTCGGCCCGCTTCTCGATGTACGAACGGGCTTACAAGCTTCTGATCTCAATGTAGCGGCTGCACCGCGAGGGTGCAAATGTGTATGGGGCTGCGGGGCTTGCGGGTGCTGCCGATACAGGTGCCGATCAAATCGGCAGGCGACAGGTCTGCATCGGCAGGGGTGGATGCACGGTCTGCGGCTCGCAGACGATGATCTTGGTGTGTGACATCATGCAGAGTGATGTCGAGGATTGAGATTCTGTACTTCGAGGGGTGTCCGAACCACGCCGCCGCACTCGCGATGGTCGAGCGCGTCGTGGAAGAGTTGGGGTGTGACGCCGAGGTCGAGGCGATCAATGTCGCGAGCGAGGACGCACAGCGTCTGCGGTTTCTCGGCTCTCCCTCGGTGCGGGTGGATGGACACGACGTCGAGCCGGGCGCGGACGAGCGCAGCTCGTTCCAGCTGGCCTGTCGCATCTACCGAACCGAACACGGCACATCCGGTGAGCCAGACGAGGTGTGGCTACGAGGGGCGCTCGAACCCTCGGGATAGGTGGATCATCGAGGGGCCTTGACAGCAGGGGTAGCGATCAGCTACTGTTCTCGCCGCAACGAGTACGGAGCCGTATTAGGTTGATGGCCTCCGGAGAAATCGTAGCCGCAAGGCGAAAGTTCCTTCGGAGATCGGACGAGGCGGCAACCGGCTCGTTGAATTAATTCCGGACCGATTCGGTCAGCGAAGGCCAGCAGCTTCGAGTGCCTGCGACCATGTTCCGAACACCTGGCGCACCATCGACGCGCTCGGATGCGGCTTGGCATCGTCTGCGATGGAGTTGCCGGCTCGAGCCTCTTCAGCTCCTTTCCCGCAGCTGGCGATGGAGCGAGCTTGCTCGGCGCAGGATCCATCGCGCGGCACGCCAGCAGATGCGCAGTGCGAACAGTGTCGCCCACACGCTGACCCGCCAGGTCACGATCGCGGGCAGGGCCAGCGCCCAGAACCAGAGGGGAGCGACGACGATCACGATGCACCGCCTTTAGTCCGGCGCACAGGGAAGGGATCGTTCCAATGGATGCGCGCGCCCAGCCTGGCGTGCACCCACACTTCGCGTCGCAGCGCGTATGCCGGAGTGGTGAATGGTCGACGGCGGTTCATGTCAGCGGCCTTTCGATGGTCGTGGTGTTGGCTTGCACCGACCAACGCCGCCGGCAGCGTGGCGTATTCGCGTAGGCCAAGCGAGTGGACCCCTCCGGGGGACACCTTGCTCGTCTTGGCCTATCGACAGCGCCGCGAGCTCGGCGAGACTGGAAGGGAAAGCCCCCACCGACTAACCTCACGAAAGCGCACGCGAAACAGCAAATGACACTGCCCGTCACGTCTCGAGCGCGGTCGGGGAACTCCGGCGCCCAGGCCGCCGCCACGCACGCATGTGCCGAACGGTTCTTTCGACCTTCACGACACGGATGGTTCGGGCCGACCGCACCGTGCACCCCGCGCAGCGGGGTGCGATCGGCGGCCGCGCTCACACTTCGACCCCAACGTGAAGGAAGAGAGATCCATCATCGCCCCGTCAGGGGAGCGTGCATTCATCTCCTACGCATCGCCAGCCGGCGCAATGCCGGAGACGTGCGATCACGCCTCCATATGCTCGCGGCTTGGATGCAGTACGTCCTCGATGCGCCGCGCGATCGAGTCGACCGCTCCCGCGAATTCGCTGAGCGGCGCGAGGTCATCGTCGTCCCAGTCGGCGACGTATGGCACCGACTCGCCGCTGGTGTCGAGACCGATCCCTGCACACACAATGAACGTGATGCTTTCCACCAGCGTTTCCGCACGTGCTCTGCCGAAGTCGCGATACCCGATCCCCATCGCATGGGCGATCTCATGCGCGATTACCCGAACTCGCGCATTGGCGGGCAGATCCTGCTCGACGACGATCAGCTTGTTGGGCACGTCGCAGTAGCCGCGTGCGCTGCCGGGTACCGGCTCGAAGCGCACTGCAAAGCCCAGTTCGTCGGCAAGGCCGCACAGCGCCGGCAGGTGGTGTGCGTGGCTGTCGCCGTCGATCGGCTCGGTTGGCAGCTCCGGCAACTCGTCGCCCTCGGTCTGTGTGACATCGAACAGGCACGCCTTGAGCTGAAAGCGCGGCACCTGATCTTCGGTACCGTCCTCGCGTTCTACTTTGAACGCGCCCTTGTATACGTTGATTGCGATCGCGCGTTCGCCGCGCATGACGTGACGGCCGAGCCGGTTCCACGTGGCGATCGGCGCAATCCGCGTGGCATGTGGACATTGCGTTGCGATCAGCATGCAGTTGAGCGCGCTGTACCTGCGAAACGCGGCACGCGCGCGTACCCACGCGAGCCAGCCATCGCTGGTGCGCAGCTCACGTACCGCCTGCTTGATGCGCTCCTTGTC
>CAYNNW010000066.1:0-8425 GCA_964398435.1 uncultured Gaiellales bacterium
TACGCTCGTCGCAGCTACTGTCTCCCTCCTTCTCGTTGCAGTTCCAGCAGCCCAGGCTGATGCCTGGGGGTACGGTTCTGAACCCGCGCGATTCAGCGGTGGGTTCATGTATCGCGTGCTGGAACTACCCGTCGAAGGCAGGCGAACCATTCCGGTCATGGTAGAGCTGCAGTCGACAGGTACCTCGCAGCTCTACCTGCACATGGTTCCTGTTGGCCAGCCCGCTGGCCCGTGCACGATCGACTGCTGAATCCGCCGCAGAGCGCCGCCAGCAACATGGCGGCCCACTGCCATGTGGGCTCGGCCTTCAATGAAGACCGAGCCCACCGCCACTCGAACAGGATTGGTCGAAGTGGATCAGCTGTATTGCTTGATCTGGAGTGGCGCCGGGCCATTGATTGGTGTTGCGGCGGTGCTGGTACCACCCGCAGCGTCGGTAGCTGGGGGTGTGCTTGCAGCACCTGGACTGCTGGACGTCGCGGCGTTGCCCGCTGCTTCTGCCTCACGGTTAGCGCGTGCCAGTCCGTCAGTATCCATTGCCGGAACGTTCAGACAAATCTCGTCTCCGACAGAACCATCCAGAACAATTGCGGTCGGCTTGCGGAAGACCGTATGCGCATTCTCGAGGAGCACCTCACCCCGGTCTGCTGCGACGTCGAAGGGCCCGGTGAGATCCGAGGCAGAACCTGGTTGGCCACCTGACCGCTCTGAGTCCTCGGTGATTTCCCGGCCGCTTCCGACAATCGTGCCGCGTGACGTGCATGTTCCCTGATGAACGATGATCCGAGCGCGGGGCACCTTGCTACTGCCCTCAATCATCTGCCGGATCAGCTCTGGATCGTCCTCAACCGGCGGTTGACCCGATCGGTACTTTTTTTGTACCGATTCAGGCGCCTCATCAAGCAGGCGAAGCCACATCTGCTCGCTGCTCCGGTAGACCGTCAGACGACCGAAGCCCGATGTCGCCGACAACGACAGATTCACATACCCGCTGGCGTTCTCTTCAGGTCGTCCAGGGACTGTGTACTGCCCATACGCAACCGGGTATTCCGCCCCGATCTTGCGTGCCAACTTCATTTCGTCAGAGTTCTCAATTGCGGCAAAATAGGCGTCGTCATTAGGCTCAAGAGCTTCGCTGAGTGGAAGTTCATTCCCCAGGGAATCTGCCAGCGACGATGGCACTCCAAGTGTGGTCAAAGGCACTCCCGCGAGTGAGCTACCTACGAGAGCGAGCCCTGCGCAGCCCATCACGATGAGCGCCATCCCCAGTCGGCCTGGTCGTGGAATTCGTGGGCGTTTCATTGTGTCGTCTCCGATCGTTGAGTGTCGATGCGGCCTGGTTGTGCCGCTACACCCACTGTCGAAGACGATTCATGGCTTTCTCGATGCAAAATCACAAGATTTCCTGAGGAGACGCGGATGGAGCCATCGGTACGGCTACCGTTGCGCACCACCCCCCGTCCACATTGTCTGAGGTAGAGAGCGATCCTCCGACGGTCTCGAGCAATCGCCCTGCAATGCGAAGGCCCCGACCTCCCGGCTCAGCTGCCGCGCTGCTGCCCCGACCGGTATCGCATATCGAGACGCATCCGAAATTGTCATCCCCGACCCTGACGGTGACCGTGACCTGCGCCGTATCTTCGGGGCCAACGCCGTGGACACACGAATTGACCATGAGGTTCTCAAGCACGCGGTACAGAAGATCTGGCGGAGCAGAAACCGTGACGGGCAGAACGGCAGGAATCAACTGAAAACGGGCTGTCGGATGCGCTTGCTGCACGGTCTGTGCCGCTCGAGCGACGGCCTCATTCAAGTCAGCGCTGACGCCAATTGCGCTAACGGAATCGGGGTCGCCGGATCGCGCCGATTGTAGGAGTGATTCCAGCGTTCGATTGAGGCGCGACGACTGCTCGTCGATGTCACGGAGCATGTCCCCGGCCTGGTCAATTGTGACCGTCGGTTGATCAGCGTTCAGCATGCGAAGTAGCAGCTGTGAATTGGACCGGATCGCGACGAGCGGTGTGCGTAGATCGTGGGACACATCGAGCAGCAGTTGGACACGTCGTCGCTCTGTCGCAGACAACCGGTCCAGAAGTTCATTCATGGTTGTTCGCCACTTCTCAAGCTCGAGGCCGTCGGTCGGCCCGGGCAGGCGACGGTCCGGGGAGCGTGCCGGGTCCAGGGCGGCCATCTCGCGAGTAAGCTCTGCCATGGGACGGGTGATCGATGAAGTCGAGCGGTTGACGATCCAGATCATCAGAGCAAGTGCAATAAGTACCACCCCTGCCGCAAGCTGAATGATTCTGATCATCAGTCGGGGCGTATCACTGTCGCGCTCAATGACAAGCAGCGTTAACGTATTTCCAACGCGTGAGGCATGTACCGGCGTTTGGTGATTCCCGTACCTGATCGTTCCAAATGAAGCTGAACGATGGGACGACAGCACTTGTCGAACGGAGCGGGACGGATGCGACACCTGTGGCAGCCCCCCGCCGGAGCAGTCGCGAAGTGACCGCACGACGATGGCAATTGATTGCCGGGAGCTGGTCAGCGTAACGCAGGTCGGAGCCGCCGTTCCATCGCCGGCGAGCTGCGCTGCAGATTGGCGAGCGAGCGATGCGCCTTCGCGCAACTGCTTGAGATCCTCGGCAATGAGCAGGCGCCACGTCACGGCAGTAAGTGTTGCGGCGACGAGCACAACTGCGATCAGTGCAATCGGCAGGATCCGTTCGAGAAAGCGACCGTGGATTGACCGCGCAGACCTGCTCATGATTCCTCGCGCAATGCAAAGCCAACTCCGCGCACAGTCTGGATGATCCGTGGCGCGCCTCCGGCCTCAAGCTTGCGTCTGAGCGATGAAATATGGACTTCGTGCCGGGTTGAGTCGCTGCCGAAATCAAAGCCCCATACAGCTTCGTGAATATTCTCGCGTGTAAGCACTCGCTTCGGCGAGCGCATGAACAAAGCAAGAAGGTCGAATTCGGTTCGCGTGAGCGCGATATGGCTGCCCGCGCGTGAACACATCCGGGTATCCAGATCGATCGTGAGATCACCCCAGACAAGTGTTCCCTGCGACTGACCGTTGGAAGTATCCCGTGTATTTCTTCGTCCGGCTGCGCGTACTCGCGCCAACAGCTCGTCAAGATCAAATGGCTTGACGATGTAGTCATCTGCGCCGGTATCCAGTCCGGTTACACGGTCGCTGATCTCGCCCTGAGCGGTCAGCAGGATGATGGGAAGGTGTTCATCGACGGCCCTGATTCGTCGACACACCTCGAGGCCGTCAATATCGGGCATTGCAATGTCCAGCAGAACGACATCGATCCCATGATTTTCCGGGCGAAGAGCGTCGAGCCCGGCAGCCCCGCCGTCGGCTTCGACCACCTCGTGTCCGTCGAACGTCAGTGCTCGACGGATCGCTGCCCGGATCGATGGTTCATCGTCGATCGTCAATACGCGCATGCGTGGAGCATACGGGCTTACCCGGCGTGCGTGTGCGCCGAGGCCGGAGGTCCCTGCTCGGCAATCTGAGGCGGCAGGTGCTTCGGCCCATCAGGGTAGATGAACGCCAGCGTGTCCTCATTCATTTCGAGCGAGTTTGCGGCCTCGACGGGAGCGCCCGCAACCAGCCAGAGCGCATTCGCCGGCCCATCGTTGAAAATCTGACGAACGACGCCCGGCTCCACGTGCACACTCGACAGCGGCTCGAGCGTCAGTGTCTGCCCATCGATGTTCATCCGCCCCACGCCCTCGAGAACGACGTACAGTTCGTGTGATGTGGCGTGGCGGTGATTGGTCGATGCCTGCCCGGGTGCCAGACGCCAGAGGCGCATCCCCAGCTGGGTCGCTCCCAGTTGGGCGGCGAGGTCGGCGTTGTCAACTCGCATCTGGTTGGAGGGCCGCCAGAATGCATCTGCCGCGTGCAGGACTGAGTAGCCAGTGTGATCGCTCATGCACCGGATACTAGGTGGTGTGTGCAGGGGGCATGCATTCATGCCCGGTAGTCCATGGATCGGCGCGTTCGTCGACTGGAATCATGATTCGCACTGCAGGCCACCACGAACAGGATGTTCCACAATGATTGCTCCCGTTTCATTCGCCAAGCCCGCACTGCTCTCAGCGTCGGTGCAGATACCCAACGCCGCGCAGGCGCCCCAGATGTTTCCGGGGTATGGCGGTGGAATTCCGCGAAATCCGTGGAATCCCGACAGCTGGGATGGGCGGTACGGCTGGAGCGTGCCGCCACGGCCCCGCTGATTACCTGGCACCCGCGCCCGATCCGATACCGTTGCAGGGATGAGTGTGCTGCAGCGGATCGAGATTAGCCCAGATGAGCTTCGGGGCATGTTCGGGATGGGTGTTGCCGGAAACTTTGCCGGGCACCTGGAACAGGCGGGCGAGGCCGCAGACTTCGTCAACGTCGATGCGGCTGCCTCGCTGCCGAAGGGGATCTTTCCCTGGTACGTGCCTGGTGGTGACACGTTCCTGAGTGCGTACCCGTTGTCGAGCGACCTGCTGGCAGTTCCCGATCCGCAGGGCGACCATCCGCTGAAGATTCAGATCGAGCCGGAGATGTGCCTTGCCTGCGACATCGACCGCGACGCCTCGGGAGTCATTAGAGGATTGAATCCGCGCTGGATTGCGGCATTCGATGACTGTTCACTGCGCCGCCCCGGTGCCGCGCGGATCAGCGAGAAGAAGAACTGGGGCGCAGGCTCGAAGGGCCTCGCGTCACACGGCTTTCCGATCAGCAACCTGGATCGAAGCGGCCCTGCACAGTCGCTGCGGCTGGCCTGCTTCGTGTGTCGCGGTGGAACTGCCCGCGCGTACGGTGTTGATAGCGCCATCCCGTCATACACACTGTTCGGTGACGAGCTGCTGTCCTGGCTGGTAGAGCGGCTGCAGCATCAGCGCGCCGCCCCAGACACCCCGCTGGAGGATGTGGGTGCGCTGCTGGCCGCGTGCCCGGATGCAACGGGCGTGCTGATCGGCGTGGGTGCATCTCGATATACGCCGCACGGTGAGACCACGTTCGTCGAGGAGGGTGACGAGGCTGTCGTCGTGCTCTACGACGCCACTGTTCACTCGCCGGACAAGGTTGAAGACGCCATTGCCCGTGGCGCGGACAGTGAGCTGACAGCGGCATCGGTACTGCGGCGCCGTGCCCGTCGTATAGAGAACCGTTGAAGCACTGACGTGTGCAGCGTGGGCAGCGGGTCAGGGGGGACAGTCTGATGGGCAGAGTCTGCCGCTGCTGCTGCGAGACCGTGCGCGGCGGGGCCGCGCCGTCGTAGCGTCGCCGTGTTCTGGTCGACGGGTTGATCAGGCAACCCCCCACACAAGGATCCAGGACCAGTGTCGATCGCAGTATCTCCCCCCTCGCCATCGCTCGCGTTCCATCAGCCAAAACCGATCGGTCGCACGCCCCGAGTTCAAACAGATGACCTGACCACGGCGCCCCTGCCCGAGAAGTGGGCTGGTCCTCTGGCGACGATGCGCTACGCCGCCGGTCGCGGAGGCCAGGTAGTCGATGTTGACGCGTTCGGCGTTGACGTCAATGACGGCGTGACGATCCAGAGCGGCACGAACTTCCGCGAGGCCATCGCCGTCGCCCGCAAGATGTCGAAGTGGGACTACATCGACATGCCGTCGCTTGGCCCGACCGCAGTGCTGCGGGACGCAAAAACCGGCGTGTTCAACCTGATTTCGATGTTCGGTGGCAGCGCAGAAGACCCCTCACAGCTTGTCGAGATCGATCGTCCGAATGGTCCGACCAAGGCGGCCTGGGGGCAGTATGGTCGCCCGGTCCCGACCTACCCCGTCGCGGGAGCCGATGTGGAGATTTCGGTTGCCCGTCGCCATCCCGACCTGTGGGCCGTGGTCGGAGTTGATCGTATCGTCAACTTCCATCCTGAGGCGCTCTAGCTGCGGGTCAATATTCCGGTATGGACAACCGGGCTGGGAGGCTGACTTGTTGGCCCACTCGTCTGCGGCGGGGCTGACCACCAGATTCGCCATTTTCCGTCCGACAGTTTGACGCCTGCCGGATCGAAGCCCTGGCCGATGGGCGTCGGGTCAACGCTCCACGACACACCGTCGGTTGATGTTGCGACATACAGCTGTTGCGGTCGTCGTTCGCCTCGCGGCGGAGTGTCTGACACCAACATCACGAAGTCGTTCTTCTCGGCCAGAATCACGGCTGGGTCGACCCAGCCGCCCTTGAGCACCGCGTCAGCGTCTCGAGTGAACTTCAGCCCATCGCGGCTGGTAGCTGACAGCAGCTTCTCGTCGTCGCCATCCTGCTGCACCCACCAGGCTCGAAGCGTGCCGTCCGGATAGCGCGTCACGTCGGGAACTCCCCAGCCGACATCTGAAATTCGCAGCCCCTCGTCAGTCCAGTTCGTTCCGTCCGTGCTGGTGGCTGAGCGCATTCGCTTGTCCATCGGGCCGCTCGCACCCGGAGTCGGTTCGCTGGCCGGAACGGCGTAATACATACGCAGGGTGGTGCCGCTCACAACAACCGTTGCGTCGGACGACCGATTCAACCCCGTTGATCCTGCGCTCGCCGTCGACCCGTTGGACGACGATCGGTACGCACCCACGCCGCGGTCCGTCTGCGTTGTGGGGAACAGCCAGGTTGTGGATCCGACGGTGGCAACGCCTGTTGAGACGCCCTCGATGCCCGTGGACTGTTCATCACTGATTGAGAACGTGGGGGCCGATGTTGATGTGGTGGCGGTCGTTGGTGACGCTGCTTCCTGCGTGGGTGCGGGCGTACCCGCCGACTTCGATTGTGTGCTCGTTGAGGATTCAGTCGCACATGCGCTCAGCGCCAGTGTCGCAGCGGCCACGATTGACGCGGTCACCAGCCTCCTGCTCACTCGTCCGTCCACAGAATCGTTCATCTGAACCAGCGCTCCGTCCATGTGACGCCGATCCGACCACTCCCGAACGGGGTATCGGTGCGACGGCTAAGGGAATGCTAAGCGCTGTGTGGTCGGGCGGCCTCGAGCTCGGCAATCTGTTGGTCGAGTTCGGCAATGCGCGGCTGCTGCGCCGCCCGGTGCTGGTCCAGAATCTTCTGCAGCGCGTCGCCGTCAGGGCGTGTCTGGGCGTCAACCAGCTTATGGACGCCCGCGCCAACGAGAGCCGCCGCGATCAATGCCACGCCCATTCCCCCCATTGAATTTCGGAATCCGGACCAGGTGTCGTAGCTGGGGATCTTTCGATTCAGGGGCTCCACGATGAACCGGTCGATGGTATAGCCCAGGCCAGCGAGCGTTCCCAGGCCAGAAACGCCTGCCGCTACTCCACTTGCCCATCGATTGCCGCTGATATCCGGCTGTGACGCGAGCAATGTCTCTCGCTCGGCCCTGAGCGGGGCCTCCTGCTCGTCGATCCAGCGATTGCGAAGATCCTCGTCCCCCGGAATTGGCTGGATCGTTACCGGTGGTGTCGTGGCAGCGCGAGGAATAGTGGTCATGTTCCCTGTCCCTTCATTGAATCCCGTCAACACGTAGATCGAGGATCCATGTCAGTGGGTTCCACGGGAACCGTTCGCTGACAACGGTGTCAATCGGGGCGCGTGATCAGATTGTGGGTTGCGAGGCCTGCGGCAGTCGAAGCGAGAAGCCCCACACCAATGCCTGCTGCGATCGGGGCTGCACCACGCCACGCAGGATTAAGAGCGGCGACGCCAGCGATGGCCAGGCCTGCAATCGAAGTGCCGCCCCCGATAAACAGCGTGCCGAACCCGACAGGAATCTGATCAAACGGATCGTCACTCAGCGCGGCAGCGGCGTTCGCGCCGATCGAGATTGGTGCGGCAATCGATGCCGTCGCAAGTGCCGTCCGTACGAATACATTCATGAGTGCCCCAGTCCGTCGTCCTCCGGATCATCGAATTGCCGCCGCCGAGCAGTTTCAATTCCCAGCACGCAGGCCAGCTTCCTGGCCGATACGGACAACACTCCCGGCGTGCCGCTGAATACCGCGGATGCGCTTGGTCTGATGCGCCCTCACACATGCACGAACGTGCACCCAACGGGAGAAATAGCAGTGACTTCAGCAATTGCGCCCTCGCGGCCATACGTTCCACAATCACCTGCCGAAAAGGCGCTGTTGACGCGAGCTCGTCACGCGTTTGAGGCGGCCGACCATGCAAGCCCCTACAGTCTGGATGGGCGGGCAACGGTACGAACATTCGTCGGGCGAATGCACAGCGTGGTCTCCAACGCCCAGCACGGCGTAGAGCTTCTGCAGAAGTACGACGAACGTCGGCGAGCGGACGGCATGAAGAGTGACGTCGGCAACATGAACGTCGACCTCGCCAATGCATTTCGCGGACTGACTGCCGCCATGGACGCCGCAAGCGCTGTCGATCACCTGCGCCCGAACTTCCGCCTGGCTGGCCTCGACGATTCAG
>CAYNNW010000067.1:0-8361 GCA_964398435.1 uncultured Gaiellales bacterium
TTGCGGGGAGCGTGCCCTTCCTCACGATGACTTCGGTCGCAACCGCTGGCTGGCGGTCGAATCGCGCGAGAGCTGGGTCGCGGCCGGAGTGCCGTCGCCGCACGCTGCGCCGTTCGAATCAGACGAATGGGCGGAGCATGACAGCGGCGCGAATGTCGACGCGCCCGGGGTTGAGTCCAGCGAGGAACGACCCGCCGCATGAGTTGTTTGACCCCGATACCGGCAGATGTTTGCAGATCCGACAGCATGGTCGGAAACGCTCAAGCGCCGCGCACTCGGGGTCGATGCGTTCACTGTCTGCCTCTGCACGAGGTGGGCACCGGGGCAATGGATGCACCGGAAAGAACGCGCCAGGGAAGGGCGCCGCGGCTTCGCGGTGTCCTTTTTTCATGAACACATGAGAACGCACCAAGGAGACACCATCGTGACGATGCACCCGACGATCTCGTCGCTCGTTGAAGAGGTCCGAGACCTCCCTATGAGCATGAGCGAGACGCTGCCTGCGGTGATCGAGGCGTGTGACAACGCTGACACGAGCGTCAACGACCTGACGAGCCTGATCAGCTCTGACCAGAGTCTTGTGGCGATGCTGCTCAAGTTGGCCAACTCGGCCTACTACGGGTACGCACGTCGCATCGAGACGCTGCCAGAGGCGATCGTGCTGCTGGGGTTCTCGACGATCAAGAGCCTGGCCATCACCGCCACGACGATGAACCTGCTGTTCCAGAGCGAGGACGATCTCTCTGAGATTCGCCACGAGATCTGGAGCCACTCGCTGGGAACCGGTGTTGCTGCGCGTGCACTGGCCCGAAAGCGCGGCAACATTCATCCGGAGAAGGCATTCGTCGCCGGCCTGCTGCACGACCTGGGAATGATCATCCTCTCGGTCTACCGCAAGGAGGACTTCCTCAAGGTGCTGCAGCACGCCCAGGAGGCGTCGATCACCTACGAGGCAGCCGAGCAGGAGCTGCTCGACTTCAACCACGCAGATCTTGGTGCGGCGGTTGCAGAGGCCTGGTCGTTCCCGGCTACGCATTGCGAAGCGATTCGCTGCCACCACGATCCCGCCTCGGCAACGCTGCAGCCGCAGCTTGCACAGGTTGCCCACCTGGCCGACTGGATGGTGCTGGAGCTCGGCGTCGGCCGACTGGTCGACGCACCACAGCCCGAGCCCGAGACGGGCGCACTTGCCGAGTTCAGGATCCCGCGGGAAGAGCTTCCACGGGTTGTCGACTCGCTGCGACGGCTGTTTGCCGAGAGCGATGCCTTCAACCCCGATGGCGGGAAACTTCGGGAAGCGATGTGAGAGGAGCGCCCAGGCAACTGCCGACCGGGTGAGACGACGATGGAACTGTTCGATTCGACAATCAAGGCGCTCGATGCGGCACTGGGTGAGTCGAGCCTGCGACAGCAGGTGATTTCGAACAACATCGCCAACATCAACACCCCCAACTTTCGACGGAGCGAAGTTGGATTCGACGGCGAGCTTGAGCGTGCACTCAGCAACAGCGAGGCAGGCGCGGGAACGCGGGCATTCGAGGGGCTGCAGCCACATGTAACTGCTGACCAGCGAACAACGCTTCGCGCCGACGGCAACAACGTCGACGTAGACATGGAGATGGCCGACCTGGCTGAGAACAACGTGCGCTACAACGCGCTTGTTCAGCTGGCCGGCAAGCAGATGGAGATGTTGCGATACGTCATCAGCGACGGCCGCAGGTAACAGCAGAGGGGAGGTGAAACGCGATGGGAATGTTCGACAGCATGCACATCTCAGCGAGCGGCATGTCAGCCGAGCGCATGCGCATGGACGTCATCGCGCAGAACCTTGCCAATGCAAACACCACGCGCGATGTCGATGGTGGTCCGTACCAGCGCCACGAAGTCATCTTCCGTGCCGCATCGCAGCCGAGCGGAACGACCTCGGCAGCTGCGTCAACCATGGGCATAACCGATGCTACGGGCGACGACGGCATCGGGCATGGCGTCCAGGTGGCCGGAATTGTTGAGGACCAGTCGGCGCCGCGACGCGTGTACGACCCCGGTCATCCGGATGCTGATGACGCAGGGTACGTCACGCTGCCGAACATCAATCCGGTCACCGAGATGGTCGACATGATGACAGCCACGCGTGCCTACGAGGCAAACGTGACGTCGATGAACGCCGCCAAGAACATGGCGCTCAAGGCACTGGATATCCTGCGATGACGATTCCCGCACCACAGATCGGCGGGTTGGCTACCCCAATGTTGGATGCCGCGTCAGGTGGCGCGGGCGGCGCTGCCGGTGCCCCGGCCAGTGGCTTTGCCGACATGCTCAAGGGCAAGCTGCAGCAGGTTGGAGACCTGCAGGAAGTTGGGGCACAGGCATCGCAGCAGATGGCAACCGGCAAGGTTGATGACGTAGCCCGTGCGTTGATGCAGGTTGAGCAGGCAAACATTTCCTTGCAGCTCACCACGCAGCTGCGGAACAAGGTTGTTGAGGCGTATCAAGAGATCCTGAGGATGCAGGTCTAAGCGGAGGGCAGGACGCCCGGGATGGAGGACAGGAAGCGGTAGAGAACGATGAACCAGGTACGGCAAGCACGGATGGTCTTCGGGACCATGCCACGAGGCGGGCAGATGATGCTCGCGGTGATCGCTTTGGCAACTATTGCCGTGATGGTGTTCGTGCTGCGGGCTGCGACCGCAACCGACTGGGTCACGCTCTCGACCAATATCCGTCCTGACAAGGTTGCCGAAGCCCAATCGGCGCTTGAGAGCGAGGGAATCGAGTCGCGCGTGCTGAACGGTGGCGCCGTGCTTCAGGTCCCCTCGGGGCGCCTCGATGAGGCCTCTGTGGTGGTTGCAACTCAGGGCGTCGATGTTGGCAAGCTGTCGATGAAGGCATGCGATCTTCCCGAGGGATCTGCCATAGCGGCACAGACAACTACGCAGCAAAAGACGCGGCAATTGGAGTGTCTGCAGTCACGACTGGCAGCGGGAATTCAAGGAATAGATGGTGTCAAGACCGCTTCTGTGATCCTGAATTCTCCGGATAGGCCAGCATTCAGTGACGAAAAGTCGCCCGGGAGTGCATCGGTGACCATAAACACCGGTGGAGCTGAACTTGAGCGTAAGCAGGTTCGAGCCATTACCGAGTTCGTTGCAAACTCGGTTGACAATGTTGCCAGAGACAAGGTTTCGATTGTCGACGAAACCGGGCGCCTGCTGACGGACGGCAGTGACGGTGGAGCCGGATCGATCACCGAAGCCGAGGCAAAGTTGCGGGTTGAAACCGCGTTTGCGCAGCAGAAGGAGATCGAGCTGACCCGCAAGTTCGAGCAGATCGTCGGCGACGGCAAGGTTCTGGTGTCGATGAATCCCGAAATTGACATGGACAAGATCAGCCGTGAGACCGAGGACTACGGCGGCAAGGATGACGTCAAGGGCCCGGCTGCGCGCGAGGACCTGGACACCGAAGTTCTCAAGGGTGCAGGCTCGACCACGGGCGGCACGACCGGCGTCGCAGGCAACGTGGCCATCGATTCGAACGATCCGCGATACGCGGGAGAGACCGCTGCACAGGAGGCCGACACCAACTACGCACGGCCCCGGTCGACGGTGGTCTACAACAACGACCGCCTGGCTGAGGCGATCAGCGTGGCCCAGGGCGCGGTCAAGCGGTACCGCCTGTCGGTGGTCGTATCAAGCAAGGTTGCCGAGGAGCCTCGAACCGCAGTCGAGACCGCTGCGAACCAGTGGGTCGGCGAGGAAGAGGCGGTTGCCTTCTCGGTTGCCAAGCTGCCCAAGCCAGCTGGCGTATCGAAGGAGCAGGCAGCAAGCGAGCGCAAGAGCGCACTGTTCATGTACCTCAAGTGGGGTCTGCTCGGAGCAGGTCTGGTCGGTATGGCCTTCTACCTGCGACGCGCACTCAACGATCGAACCTACGAGCTGCTGTACCCGGATGAGGACGCAATGGCCGCGCTCGAGCAGCCCGCATTCAACCCGGTCCCGCTGAAGGAATTGGAGGCGGCAGTCTCGGCCGCGGTCTCGAGCGAACACCAACAGCGAATTGAGTTGCAGAGCAGGATCGAGGGGATTGCCCAGTCAAAGCCGAACGATGTAGCGCAGCACCTGCGTGGCTGGCTGCACGAGGATGCCCGGAGGCAGTAAGCGATGACACCGCCCCCTAACTTCATGCGCGGAGGTCCCCAGGACATCGGCATCACCGGACGGCGCAAAGCCGCCGTGATGGTGATCGCCCTGGGTCCAGAACGTGCCAGCCAGGTGTTCAAGCACCTGCGCCAGGATGAGATCGATGAACTGATTCTTGAGATTGCCAACCTCGACGGCATCGACTCGGAAGAGCGGCGCGAGGTCCTCGAGGAATTTTTCCAGACACACCTTGCACAGGACTACATCGCCGAGGGCGGACTCGACTACGCGAAAGAGATTCTTGAACGTGCCGTGGGTACGGGGCGAGCGGGCGAGATCATCGACCGTCTGGCCAGTTTTGTGCAGAGCGCACCGTTCGAGTTTCTGCGGCGAACTGATCCGTCGCAGATCACCAACTTCATTCAGCACGAGCATCCACAGACAATCGCGCTCGTTCTGGCGTACATGCCGCCGGACGTTGCATCGAACGTGCTCATCTCACTTCCCGAAGGTCTGCAGACAGACGTTGCAACCCGAATTGCACTGATGGATCGAACCGCGCCTGAGGTGATCCGCCAGGTTGAAGACGTGATGGAGAACCGCTTCGCCACGATCATCAACCAGGACTTCACGCGGGCTGGCGGTGTGACATCACTGGTCGACATGCTCAACCTTGTTGACCGATCCACTGAGCGGCACATTCTGGAATCGCTCGACGAGTCCAGCCCGGAACTTGCCGAAGAAGTGCGCAAGCTGATGTTCGTCTTCGAGGACATCCTGCTGCTCGACGATCGCTCGATCCAGCAACTGATGAAGGAAATCGAGATCAAGGATGTTGCGCTGGCGCTGAAGGGCACCAGCGAAGAGGTCCAGGAGAAGATCTTCCGCAACATGTCGCAGCGCGCCGCTGGAATGTTGCGCGAGGACATGCAGTACATGGGACCGCAGCGTCGCAAGGTGATCGAGGAAGCACAGCAGAAGATCGTCAGCGTTGTGCGCCGACTGGAAGAGGCGGGCACGATTGTGATCGCTCGCGGCGGTGGCGACGACGAGCTGGTGTCGTAGTTTCATGGCAGCGAACTGGAACCCACATGACGGCAGCCCGGTACGCGGCTTCAGCGACCTCGAACTTCCCGTGGTCGAGATCGGTGCCGGCGCGCCGGCCATCGAACGCCGCCCCGGAATTGCAATGCGTGGGCCTGAGCAGGCGCAGATGCCTGATCCATCACGCAGCCGTGGCGAGGTCGTTGTGCAGTTCCCCGACCTGGGTGGCTATGGCGGCACGCATCCCGAACGGCGGGCGCTCGGCGTTGTCGAACAGGCACGCCAGGAGGCCGCTCGAATGGTGGCCGAGGGGCGGGCTGCGCGTGAGGCCGAGCTTGCAACCGCACGCAGTAGAGGTTTCGACGAAGGGTATGCCGCGGGGATGGCAGCCGCCGACGCGGAGACGGCAAATCTGGTGCGAACCACCGAGGCGATAGCCACAGCTGTTGCTCGCGAACGCGCCCGATACGTAGCAGAGGCGGAACTTGAGGTCGCACGGCTGGCAATTGCAGTCGCACAGCGCATGGTCGACGGGCTCGTTCAGGTTGAACCCGAGCGTGTTGTTGATGTCTGCCGCGGCGCCATTCGCAAGGCGTATCAGCGCGATCAGCTGTCGATCCTTGCGAATCCCGCCGATCTGGAGATTCTGCGCAGTGCCGGTCCGGCACTGGCTCGTGAACTGGGTGGAATTGACCACCTTGAGTTCGTCGCGGAGCGTCGGGTTGCTCGAGGCAGCGTGCTGGTTCGAACCCCGGCCGGTGAAGTCGACGGCACGCTCGCAGGCAAGGCTGAGCGATTCGCCGAGATGTTTGCGCAATTGGCCGAGGAGCGGCGTGGCCGTGGCGACGCACTGCCCGGTGACGCATTTCCCGAGGGCGCATGATGACCGGCACCGTCGATCTGGGCGAATTCCACGAGCGACTTCGTGAAGCAGATCCATACCGTATGAACGGCCGGGTCAATCAGGTTGTCGGCATCGTCATCGAGTCAACCGGGCCCGAAGCGCAGGTTGGTGAACTCTGCGAGATCCGCTGCGGGCGCAATGGCCCGCGCGTGCCCGCCGAGGTGGTTGGTTTTCGCGATGGCGTTACGCTGCTGATGCCGCTCGCTGAGATGGCCGGTATTGCTCCGGGTGCTGAAGTCGTTGCCAGCGGTCACCGAATCCGCGTCGGAGTTGGGGACCAATTGTTGGGGCGGGTTGTCGATGCCGCCGGCCGACCGATCGACGATGGTCCGCCGATCGACCCGGAGGAGTGGCGTCTGCTTGATGCGCGCGCGCCATCACCGCTGTCGCGGCGCCGCATTGATACACAGCTCGAACTTGGTGTACGTGCAATTGACGGTCTGATTCCGTGCGGCCGCGGGCAGCGCCTGGGGATCTTTGCAGGATCGGGCGTCGGCAAGTCATCGCTGATCGGCATGATGGGTCGCAATACCCGGGCCGATGTCAACGTGATCGCACTGGTTGGTGAACGTGGCCGCGAGGTTCGCGAGTTCATCGAGCGCGACCTGGGACCCGAAGGCCTTGCCCGATCGGTAGTTGTTGTCTCGACCAGTGACGACCCCGCTGTGCTGCGCGTCAAGGCTGCCTTTACTGCCACGACGATCGCCGAGTATTTCCGTGACCGTGGGCAGGACGTACTGCTGATGATGGACTCGGTCACGCGATTCGCCATGGCACAGCGCGAAATCGGACTAGCGGTCGGCGAGCCGCCGGCAACACGCGGATATACGCCGAGCGTGTTTGCCATGCTGCCGCGACTGCTCGAGCGCGCCGGCACCAGCGAACACGGTTCAATCACCGGCCTGTACACCGTGCTGGTTGAGGGTGATGACATGAACGAACCCGTTGCCGACTCGGTGCGGGGAATTCTCGACGGACACGTGGTGTTGAGCCGCTCCCTGGCACACCGCAACCACTATCCGGCGATCGAAGTGCTCGAGAGCGTCAGCCGACTGACACCCGACCTGTTCAGCGGTGAGTTGATTGCTGCAGCAGGGTCAGTGCGCGAGGCGCTAGCCACATTCCGGGCCAAGGAAGATCTGATCAGCATCGGTGCGTACGCGATCGGCACCGACCCCAAGCTGGATGCCTCAATCGCGGTTCAACCGGAGATCGAGGCGTTCCTCAAGCAGGGAACAACAGAGGATGCGCCGCTCGCAGACACCCTCCACAAGCTGGAAGTGGTCTCGCGCAACACCTTCTGAGTCAGCGGTGGTTTTCGCGCTGCTGGTGTCAGCCGGTCGGAGCCAGTGTCGAGCCTGTGCTGCCGGGTGCGGTCGTCGTGCTGCCACTTGATGGCTGACCCGCGAGCTGCGCCTCGTACTCGGCAACCATTCGCTCGTACTCGGCCTGAGCTGCGGGATCCACGGTACCCGTGGGTGCGCCCGTGGCGGCCGGATCTCCAGGTGCGCCGGTGCCCGACTCGGGGGTTCCACCGTGGCCGCCGTACTTCTGGATGATCTGGCTGGTGAGGATTCCCCAGTTGGTCATGCCAGTGGCGACAGGTGCAGTCATCATCGCGATCTGACCACCTGTCATCGATCGCAGATGGCCACCCGCCCAGCGGGCACCATTCGCAAGGGTGCTGTCACTGGCGCTCAGTGCGCGCACGTCACCCATCACCGCCTGACGCGAGCCGGGCAGCAGCAGCTGGCGCGGGGCATCCAACACGCGGCCGATGCCGCTGCGACCGCCGAGACCCATCGCCTCGCCGATCATGCCTGTGCGGACGCTCTGCGATGCGAGGTCGCCGGCGGCCCGTGCGTCGAGCGCACCGGCTACCTGCGCGAACCCGGCTTCGCTGCCAGCATTCACGCCTCGACCGAGCGTCATTGCGCCTTCCTCGGCTGGCACGCGGCCGCCGAATCCAGGAATGCGGTCCAACACTCGCGATACGATCCCGCGACCAGCCCCAGGAGCAACCGTTGCCTGGTTCGACATCGGGTTGAATCGCCACATCTTGCTCGAGTACATCAACGGCATAGCATCGCCCGTCAACATCGGTGCAAGCTGACTGGTCACGTTGCTGATCTGCGATGGGGCCAGGCCAGTGAGCGCACGAACCTCGTCGATCTGCGACAGCGTTCGCTGTGCCGCCACCGCTTCGGCGCCAGTGCCCTTGGCAATATTGGCCAGGTCGTCGATGTTCGCAGCAGCCAACTTTGGCAGTTCCGATAC
>CAYNNW010000068.1:0-8330 GCA_964398435.1 uncultured Gaiellales bacterium
CGACGGCAATCACATGTGATGCGCCGTTTTGCAGCAGGCAGTCGCTGAATCCACCGGTCGATGCACCAATGTCGAGAGCGATTGCCCCTCCGACGGTCAATCCGCGTTCAGCGACGGTGGCTGCGAACGCATCGAGCCCCGACTGCAGTTTTTCTCCGCCGCGCGAGACGAAGCGAGCGGGGGCCTCAACCTCAATCGTCGACGTTGCTGCAACGGGACGTCCCGGCTTGTCTGCAACCTGCCCATCAACCCGAACGACGCCAGCCATGATCTGAGCCTGTGCCTTGCTCCGCGACTCCGCCAACCCATCAGCGACCAATCGTTCGTCAAGGCGGGATCTGGGTGGACCAGCCATCGTTGACTACCGGTCCCGCTGGCGAATGAAGCGAGCGAGGTCGCTCAGACGACCACCGCCCGAGGGCAGGTCGCGCGCAAACAGACAGCAGCGCTCGACCTGCGTATCACAGGCAGTGCGCAATTCCTCAACACCACCGAACGCCGCGACGGCGGTGTTCTTGCCCATCCGATCATCACTCCCCTGTGGCTTGCCAATCGTCTCGCGATCGCCGACCACATCCAGAAGATCGTCGACGAGCTGGAACAACCACCCCATCTCTCTTCCGAGCGCGGCAACACGCCGGCGATCATCCTGATGTGCGCCAACGAAGACCGCGCCGATCTCAAGCGAGGCTGCCAGAAGTGCACCGGTCTTGCGATCGTGCATGGCACGTACCGCATCGATCGGATCGATGTCGGCCTGTGGCGCCGAAGTCTCGGGGCTGATGTCCATGTGCTGGCCACCCACCATGCCCTCCCACCCCGTCGCCCGAGCAAGCACGTCTACTGCTTCAATCCGAACAGTTGCCGGAAGGTCGGAGCGAGCACAACACGCAAAGGCGATTGTCTGCAGAGCATCGCCGACGAGGATGGCGGTCGCCTCACCGAACTTGATGTGCGAAGTGGGGCGCCCACGTCGGAGGTCGTCATCGTCCATGCTGGGAAGGTCGTCGTGCACCAGTGAGCACGCGTGCACGCACTCGGTCGCTACCGCCAGTGGCGCTGCAGCGCGCACATCTCCACCCCAGGCATCGACAACCGCAAGCGTCAGCAGTGGACGAATCCGCTTGCCTGGGCCGAGGAGCGAGTACCTCATCGCCTCAACCAGCGACCTGAGGCGTGGCTCACCGCAGTCACTCAATTCGGGGTCCGGCAAGACCCGCTCAAGTTCGTCGGCGACGATCTCGTGCCACACAGCGGGCACCGGCAGGTCACGAATGACGGTCAATTCTGATCGCTTCGTGCCGCAGCAGCAATTGCCGCATCGACGGCTGCTGCCGACTCCGCCAGATTCTCGGCTGCCTGAACCCGCGACTCGTTGACCGGAAGTGCGTTGATCTGCTCGGCCTGTTCGCGCAGGTCACGTACGGACGCGGCAATCGGGTCGTCAACACCGGGAGCGTCGCCTGCCGTTTCGGGATCACGCTGATCATCCATCACACCTGCTCCTCTTCACCACTGTCATCGTCGGCCAGATCTGCTCCGGTGCGTGCACGAAAACAGCTGGCCAATACGCCGTTGACGAGACGCGCGGCTTCGGGCGATGCGTACCGCTTGGCGAGTTCGACTGCCTCGTCGAGCACAACCTCACCCGGAACCGTCTCCTGCGACAACTCCCACATTGCGATTCTCAGAATTGCACGCTCGACGGCGCCCAACCGCTCGACACTCCATTCGGCGAGGAATGCACCGAGCTCTTCGTCGATGGCCTCGCGCTGCGCAGTGACCCCCTCGACAACCTCGCGGGAGTAGGGCGGAAGCTCAAAGCCGTGTTCTTCACGCCACTCGGAGACGAGCTCATCGATGCCAGGGCCGGCACCCTGCCGAACATCGGCACGGTACAGCGACATCATCGCGTAGCGCCGACTTCGATGCCGTCCGACTGCCCCGGATGTTGATCCCGAATCAGACACGACTGATGTAGCTGCCACCGTCGCGCGTATCCACCTTGAGCAGATCGCCTTCGGCAACGAAGGCCGGTACCTGGATGACGACGCCACCCTCGAGCGTTGCAGGCTTCTGCACGTTGCCGACGGTGTCGCCCCGCACTGCCGGCTGCGTCTCGAGTACCTTGAGTTCCATCGTCGTCGGAAGCTGAACTCCGGCTGCCCGATCGTCCAGGTACAGCAGCTGGACGGTCATCCCTTCCTGGAGAAACGGTACAGCATCCTCGCCCAGGGTCTTCAGATCGATCGTGATCTGGTCGAACGTCTCGGGATCCATGAAAACGAACCCGTCACCGTCGGCGTAGAGAAACTGTCCGTTACGGGTCTCGGTGTGCACACGCGGGAACTTCTCGCCCGCACGGAAGGTTTTGTCGACCACGGCGCCCGTGTCCAGGTTCTTCAGCTTGGTCCGCATGACGGCCCCACCCTTGCCGGGCTTGTGATGCTGGAACCAGATGATCCGCCAGACAACACCATCAATGTCGATGTGCATCCCGTTGCGGAACGAGTTCGTATCTACCACCTCAGCCATGGTGTCCCTCCAGTGTCAGTAGTTCGGTTGTGAAATGTGTCAGCGACGTGCAACCGGAGTCGGTTACCACCACCAGATCCTCGATGCGAACGCCACCGATTCCCGGCAGATAGATGCCCGGCTCAACGGTCACGACCATTCCTGGCTGCAGCACGGTCGACGCGCCGCGCGCGAGTCGCGGCCCCTCGTGCACAGCCATGCCAACGCCGTGCCCAAGCCCGTGCCCAAACCGATCACCGAAGCCGGCGGCCTCGATGATTCCACGGGCAACGGCATCGACTTCCTGACCGGTGACGCCTGGACGGACTGCTGCCAGCGATGCCCGCTGCGCCTCGAGCGTGACGTCATATGCACGTCGAAGGTCGTCCGGCAGGTTCGGCCCGGTCGCGAACGTGCGCGTGCAGTCGCTGCAGTATCCGTCGACGATACACCCAATATCTATGGTCACCAGCGTGTCAGGCGGAATCACGGCGTCGCGGGGCGAATGGTGGGGGAACGCTCCGCGCTCACCCGAGGCGACGATGAAGTCGAAGGAGGCCCCCTCTGCACCGTTGTCGCGCAGGAAGCGCTCGATCGACCAGGCAACCTCTCCCTCACGTCGGCCAACCAACCCATCCTTCTGGACGAGCTCGTACGCCCGGTCGAGCAGCTCTGCCGCCCGTGTAATGGCTGCAATCTCGGTGGAGTCCTTGACCTCGCGCAGCGAGGCAATCACCCCGTCGGCCGCCCGCAGACGAACGGTGTCGTCGAGCCCTTCGGTCAACTGCAGGAATGCACGGTGGCTGAGTCCGCTCGGCGAGTAGGCCACCAGGCCGCCACGCGACCATGAACCGAGTTCGTGGCCCAGGCCCGTATAGAGAGCCTGGTCCAGCTGATGCACACTGAGCACTCCCAGCGCCTGCGCCTCTGCAACGTACCTGAAGTCCGTTGCAAGGTGGGCGTCGGTTGGAGTGATCACCAATACCGCATTGCTCGTGCGCATTCCGGTCAGCCAGGCGATATCGGTGTGATCGAGCACCAGCAGGGCGGCCCAGCCTTCGCTCGCAAGTCGATCCCGTACCTGCCCGATCCTGCGACGCGCAACGCGCGAGGAGTCCGTGGACGCCGTGTCGAGTGTCTCGTGCTCGGTTGCATTCGGTGGCAGCATGGAGCTGATCCTACCGCTGCACTCCGGGCGCGGCACGCGCGACCAGCTCCAGAGCCTCGATCAGTCCTGCTTCGCCGTGACCGCTGATCGTTGCCTCGACGACGTCGCTCAGCACCGATACCTGACGCCAGGCTTCGCGGGCTGCGACGTCCGAGAGGTGCACTTCGACAACGGGAACATCCACCAACTCCAGGGCATCGTGGATCGCGTACTCACTATGGGTCCAGGCTCCGGGATTGATGATTACTCCCGCGAGTGAGGTGGAGTGGCGCGCTTCGCGCAGCCACGACAGCAGCATCTCGAGTGAATCGGTCTGTCGAATATCGGCCGACAGACCAACAGTACGTGCGTGCTCGCGCAGGTCGGTGGCAATCTGAGCAAGCGTTCGAGCTCCATAGTGGTGTGGGTCGCGCTGGCCCACGTCAGCAAGATTGACGCCGAAGACGATGAGCACGTCACGTCGCTTCCGGGGCGCGGCGACGACGTGTGCGCCGGCTCCGACAAGGTCGTGCCATGCAGTCTCAACCTCGTCGCGCGGAATTCGTACGCCACTCACCGGGTGCCCCGGACTGGCCAGCAGCACCCAGGCAAGACCGTCGGCATCGAGCTTCTTGTCGGCGGCCATCCACGGCTCGAGTTCACTCCACGCCGGCAGGTCGGCCACACCGGCGGTGAACTCGTGACCATTGGCATCAAGCAGCGAACCAACGCGCTCGACAAGGTGCGAGTCGAGTCCGCATATCCGGGTTGAGAGTGACAACGCCAGTCGCAGACCGAACGCAACTGCCCGCCCATGCGACACCGCACCGGATGTGGCAGCCTCAATTGCATGGGCGAGCGTATGGCCGAGATTGAGTACGGCCCGGATTCCCTGCGCATCGAGCGGGTCTTCCGCGACGATTGCCTCTTTCGCGGCGACGGCCATCGCAATCGACGTCACGATGCCACTCGACATGGTCGATATCCACGTGCCATCACTGGTCGCACGTTCCAGATCCTCGAACTCCTCCAGGCCGGCTATCAGTGCCGTCTTGAGCAGCTCGGCGTAGCCATCCTGCATGACATCCGCGGGAAGCGTGCGAAGCAGGTCCGGATCGATCAGCACCGCCTGCGGCGCATGAAACGCCCCAACGACATTCTTGGTCCGCCCAAGATTGACGGCGACCTTTCCACCGATCGACGCGTCGACCTGGGCAAGCAGCGTCGACGGCAGTGCCACCCAGCGCAGCCCACGGTTGTACAGCGATGCCGCGCAGCCGACGGTGTCGAGCGTGGCACCACCGCCTATGGCGATGACTACCGCATCGCGACGCACGCCTGCCGATGCCCACCGCTGCAGCAGCGAATGGACGGTCGACAGTTGCTTTGCCCACTCCCCCAGCGGCAGCGCCGCAGCATCGACCACGTTCACCCCCGCACGCCGCAGCGACGTCGACACCGAGTCGACAGTCGGTGCCATGACTTCTTCACCCACAATCACGATCGGTGGGCGCTCTCCCGCAATACAGCCGATCTCACTGACCATCGATGTGCATCCGGGTGCAACGATTGCGGTCGACTCGATCAGCGCGGGAGGAACGACCGCGGAGCAGGCAGATCCCAGGTGTGGGTGTTCATCGCCGGACGTCTCCATGCGTACGTCGGCCAGCGACTCCCAGACAGCCCGACGCTGGCGCAGTCGCTGGGCGAACACCGCTCGGTCGCGTGCCAGCGGACGATCGCCCAGTGCAGCTGCCCGCTCGAACAGCACATCCTCGTCTGCATCCAGCCAGACCACCACGTTGGATGAGATGATCACACGCTGAACGTCAGGATCCTCGATCGCTCCCGAGCCAAGACTCCATACCTCGAGGCCGTGCGCCAGCGGACGATCACGCTCAAGAATGACCGACCGCTCGAGCTCGCGGAATGCGGGCTCACCCAGCTGGTCAAATGCCTCGGAAACGGTGTCACAGCCTGCGCGCTGTGCGATGACGTCATCGCTGTCGAACCAGAGCACCGGACCACCGGCCACAGCCCACTCGCGGGCGGCGGTGGACTTGCCTGCAGCCATTCCTCCAACCAGAACGACTCGCATGCCCTGCGGCGTGACTGGTGGTGTCTCGACGATGTGCGACATGTTCAGCTGAGGCTGTCGGACGCGGCAAACGGGGTCGTGGTTCGTGCGCGGTAGCGGCTCACCTCGCCACGGAGATCGTCGATGGTTGCACCGCCGAACTGGTCACGTATGACGCGAGCCAATTCGAACGCGATTGCTGACCCCACCACCACCGACGCTGCGGGCACAGCGCACGTATCGCTCCGCTCGGCATGCGCCGGTGCAGGCAATCCCGTTGCCAGGTCAACCGACGCGAGCGGGCGCATCAACGTGGGAAGCGGCTTCATAGCGGCGCGAATGATGATCGGTTGCCCGTTCGACATGCCACCCTCGATGCCGCCGGCGTGGTTACTGCCCCGGACGGTTCCGAGCACCGGCTGTAGAGCGCCACCGCCGCTGCGGCTGTCGTGCACGGCTCCAGCGGCGTCGGTTGCTGCACGCGGTGATTCCAGGTGGATGGTGTCGTGCGCCTGGCTGCCAGGAAGACCGGCGAGCTCGAAGCCATCACCAACCTCGACTCCCTTGATCGCCTGAACCGACATGGCAGCCGCGGCGAGTCGTGCTTCGAGTCGAGCTGCGGGCGTTGTGCAGCCGCCGAGGCCCGGAGGGCACCCCCAGACGATGGTCTCGACGATCCCACCGAGGGTGTCCCGGTCGGCGCGGGCTTCGTCGATGCGGGTTGTGATTGCGCGCGCAGCGACGGGGTCTCCAACGCGTACGTCACAGGCCTCGATGTCTGCCCATCCGTCTTCGGGTCGTGGCCCGGCCGGGATCGGCGACAGGGACGCCACGCCTCCGATGGCCACAACCCGCCAGCGAACGAATATCCCGATGTCCTCGAGCATCTGGCTGGCCACGGCACCACACGCCACGCGGATCGCCGTCTCGCGGGCACTTGCACGCTCGAGGATGTCTCGTGCGTCGTTGTGATCATTGCGTGCCATGCCCGCAAGGTCAGCATGCCCCGGTCGCGGCAGGGTGATCGGACGATCACGCCAGTTCCCCTGCTGGTCAGTGGTCGGCCACGGTGACATGGCGGCCGTCCAATTGGCGTGGTCACGATTCGGGATCTGCAGCGTGAGTGGGCTGCCCAGTGTGCGTCCATGCCGGAGCCCGGACTGCACGGTGACAGCGTCGTGTTCGAGCTTCTGGCGAGGGCTGCGACCGTATCCCGCCTGCCGGCTTGCAAGCGCCAGGTCGATTGCATCGCGATCGAGCATGAGACCTGCCGGAAGTCCGGTAACAATGGCCGTCAAACACGGTCCATGGGATTCTCCGGCTGTTTCGCAGGTCAGCATGATGCTGGGACTGTACCCATCCGCGGACGGATCTCACAGCGTCCGGATCAGCAGTAGTACATGCAGCTGCCGGATGACGATGAGGAGCTGTCGCTGGCGCCCGACGTCGTGGTCTTCTTCTTGACCTTGATCTTGACGAGCTTGAGCACGTACACCTTGCCGTCACTCTCGTTGGTGAAGCGCCATGTCTCGCCAGGCTTGATCACCTGACCATCTGAGGCGTCCTCGAACGATCCTGCCATCAGCGCAACCGTCACCGACGACTTGCTGATGTTCTGCACAAGGAACGGTCCCTCGGTGCTGTTGGGGAATGCCTTGTCCTCACTCTTGGTATAGGTCGCACCATTGACCTCGAACACGGCTGGCCCGTACGTGTACGAGACCGTGGTGGTCTGCGTGCTTGACGAGGACGTTGATGTCGTCGTTCCGGTGGTTGAGGTACCGGTCGTTGAGGTTGAGGTCGTATCTGTAGCACCAACACCTGTCGAGACAAGCGGTTCGAATGCATCACCGCTGCCCCCCAGGGTCAGCAGTTCAGGCAGATCGCTGTTGTCAACGTCCGGATATGACGTCTCACCACCGACTGTTGGAGCGGCCGTTGTGGCCGTTCCAGGTGCCGCCGTCGTGGCAGTTGTGGGGGTTGTGCCAGTGGTTGACGCGGTAGTCGACCCCGGCACGGTGGTCGTTGCCGTGGTATTTGATACCGGTGATCCAGGTTGCGTTGGAAGATCAGTCTTTGGGCTGGCACTGGTATCGGCGGTGTCACCGCCACCGCCGCAGCCGGCAATGAGTACGGGAACCAGAACGAGCAGCGCCGCATATGTGCGTCGTGGGCGCGTCATGCTGGAGCTCCTGTCGTCGAACTTGATGCCCCGGTGGTGCTACTTGCGTTTGCAGCCATGTTCGCGGCCGTGTTCGTTGCGGTATTGGTTGCGCCGGTTGGCGACGGTGTTCCACCGGTCGTGGCTCCACCGGTCGATGTGGTGGACTGACTTCCCGTTGTTCCGGGAGCTCCCGATCCCGTTGTGGATGGCGCACCTGTTGTGCTTCCCGGCACGACATTGGTTGAGGTTGGGTTGGGCTCACCCGTCAGCGTGTTGCCCGACGGGTCTGCATAGATCTCAACGGTCATCGTGAAGTCGATCAGACCGGTGTACTTGCCAGTACCGCTGGACCCTCCGCCGCTCAGCGAGATCGAATCAGTGTTCGACGACCCATCGGTTGAGCTGCTGGTATTTGGCTTCATTTCGAT
>CAYNNW010000069.1:0-8329 GCA_964398435.1 uncultured Gaiellales bacterium
CGTGGTCATTGTCACTCACGATGCCGATCAGGCAGCTCGGTGTCGCAGACTGGTCGTGCTGCGCAACGGTCGCGTAGTCAGTGACGCGCCGCCTGCATCGATTCTCCGTGATCCGAACCTCTGTGCGCGACTGGGAATAGCGCCGCCGGAGGTCGTTGAACTTGCACATGAGTTTTCTCGGCAGACCGGATGGCCAGTGCCGCAGGCTGTTGACCCGCCTTCGATTGCCGCCTGGATCTCGTGGTGCTGTCAGCAGAAGAGTGTGTCGGTTGAGCCTGTGAAAACGGGCGGGCCAGCGGCAGCGGACCATGTCAGCCCATCAACTCGTGCTCATGCGCGACTTCCACGTCTCGCCGGGCCGGATCCGCGGGCAACGCTGGTGGCTGGCATCATTGTGATCTGTGCCGCGTTCCTCTCGCATTCACTCGCAGCGGGAGTCGTGCTGCTTGCGGGCGCATGTACTGCGGCGCACGTGCTGCGTATTCCAACGCGTCGGGTCTGGCTTGGAATTCAACCACTACTCCCGTTCGTTACGGTCGTCGTGGTCGTTCAGGGCATCGTCGGTGCGCGTGACCCCGTGGCCGTCCTCGGCACCACGCTTGTCGAGAGTGGATGGCTGACGGGCGTGGTTCGCGCTCTGGACGCACTCGTGGTCTCGCTGACCGCGGTCATTGTCATCAGTGCCGCGGGCGAAGCGCGGATTGCCCGGGCGATGTCGTGGTGTGCGGCACCACTGCGATTGGTCGGCGTGCCGGTGGATGCTGCATCGCGAATGGCTGCGATGGCAATGGCTGTCGTGCCGATACTGGCGGACGAAATTGATCGCCTGCGCGTCGCCCAGATGGCCCGCGGGTTGCACCGCGTGCGTGCGGGCGCGCGCGTGCGGCTGCAGCTTCGTGCAGCAATTCTGGTTCCGCTGTTGGTGATCGCGCTCCAGCGCGGGCGTCACGTCGCCGAATCGCTGATGGTGCGTGGGTATCGTTCGGGTCAACGGCAAACCCATCTGTATCCGATGGTGCTTGCGCACCGCGATATCCTGCTGGTCGCTGCCGCATGCTCCGCGGCAGCTGCGGCGGTATGGCTATGAGGGAGTGCGTACGTGAGTGATCTGGAGCGTCATGTACGGCTGGAGATCGAATACGACGGAACTCCATTCCATGGCTGGGCAAGGCAGCCCGGAGGAGTGGCCACCGTCGAGGGCCAGATTGTCGAGGCGCTCTCGACTCTGGATCTGGAGCTCAGCAGGATCACGTGCGCGGGTCGAACTGATGCGGGCGTTCATGCGACAGGGCAGGTTGCCTCGGTCGCATACCGTGGATCGGTTCCCGAGGATCGGGTCGGGCGGGCACTGAACCAGCACCTTCCCGCAGCAATACGGGTGACCTCGTCTGCTCAATGCTCACCGTCGTTCGATGCGCGCCGGATGTGTATCTGGCGCCAGTACACGTATCGAGTGCTCACGCGGTCCACCTCATCGCCGCTCCGACAGCATCAGATCCATCATCACCCGCGCCCCCTCGACCGGGACATACTGGACAGCGTTGCCGGCATGGTGCTCGGCCGGCACGACTTCACCGCATTCACACCGTCTGACACGCTGCACCGCCACTTTCATCGAACGGTGCTTGAAAGCGAATGGACCAGCAGTGGCGACGAGCTGGTGTACCGGATCCGCGCCGACGCATTTCTGAGGAGCATGGTGCGCGTACTCGTTGGCTCAATGCTTGCCGCGGCACGTGGCGAGTTCACTGCCGCACACTTCCAGGGCCTGCTCACCGGTGCCCCGCGGAGCATGTCGGCAGCGACGGCACCTGCGTCGGGTCTGTGCCTCGTCGCAGTCGGGTATGAGGAGCCTGCCCCCGGTAGCGACAGGGTGATCGTGTGACTCGAATCCTGGTATCCAACGATGATGGCATTCACAGTCCTGGACTGCACGCGCTTGTCGACGCCCTGTCGCCGCTCGCCGAGATAGTCGTTATCGCTCCCGATCGCAATCGAAGTGCTGTCAGTCGTGGAATCACGTTGGGGCAGACCCTGTCAGTCGACGAGCACGAGGTTCCGGGAGCATCGCTGGCTCTCTCGACCGACGGCACACCGACTGACTGTGTTCGACTTGCCGCGCTTGGGCTTGCCGGCGACCGTCCCGACCTGGTTGTCAGCGGCGCAAACCTCGGACTCAACCTGGGCGACGATGTCACGTATTCGGGAACAGTCGCGATCGCATTTGAATCGATGCTTCAGGGGATCAGCGCCGTAGCGGTATCCCAGCAGGAGATCGGTGGCACGCTGGGCTATCCGCGAGGATCGAACTTCGACTGGCGGGTCATGCAGCATTTCGTCCAGGGGCTGGTTCGGCACATGCTGGAATCACACGCATCAAGCGGGTCACCGATGCTGGTCAACGTCAATGTCCCCGGAGTCGTTCCAGAGCAGCTTGCGGGCGTCGAGGTCGGGCGGCTCGGGCGGCGCATCTATCGTGATCGGCTGGAACTGAAGCATCGAAGTGATGATGGTCGTCGGCATTACTCCGTGTACGGGGACGACCCCAGCCATCACAAGGAGGAGGGAACTGACATCGCTGCCATTGGTAGACACTGCATCGCTGTCACGCCCCTGCGGTTCAACCTGACCGATCCCGAGCGCACCGATGAGCTGGCATCGTGGCCACTCGCTGAGATCGCTCGGATGAGCGCAACGGACGAATGAAGGTGCAGGCATCGATGGAGCGGGGTCAGGCACAGCAGCGCATCGTCGAGCTCGTCTCGCAGATCAACGAGCACAGCTGGCGCTACTACGTCTGCGACGCCCCTGTCATTGACGACCGTCAATACGATGATCTGCTGCGCGAGCTGGAGTCCCTGGAACAGGCGTATCCCGATCTCGTGCAGCCTGACTCGCCAACCCAGCGCGTGGGCGGTCATCCCAGTGAGGGGTTTCAGCAGCACCGCCATGAGACGCCCATGCTGTCGCTGGCGAACGCCCGTAACCGCGACGAGCTGGTCGAATGGTACGAGCGCAATCTGCGGATCCTTGCCGAGACCGACGTTGAAACGTTTTCACTGGTTGCCGAGCCCAAGATCGATGGATTGGCGATGTCGTTGACGTACGTCAACGGTGTGCTTGAGCGCGCGGTGACCCGGGGCGACGGGACGGTTGGTGAGGACGTCACATCGAACGTTCGCACCATTCACAGCGTCCCCCTGCGGCTCCGCGCAGCTGATGTCCCGCCCACGATCGACGTTCGCGGTGAGATCTACCTCGCCCGCTCGGGATTCCAGGCGCTGAATGAGCGGCGGCTGGCAGCGGGTGAGCCCGTGTTCATGAATCCCAGAAACGCGGCAGCCGGTGCGATACGCCAGCTTGATCCAGCAGTGGCAGCCGATCGGCCGCTTGCGTTCTTTGCCTACGGCGTCGGCGTGGCTGTTGGCGCCGACGGTCATACCGGTCGCGGCGGGCTCCCGTCGTCGCACTGGCAGGTGTTGGAATGGCTTCGCGCAGCCGGCTTCAGTGTCAGCCCGGATGCTGTGCGAATCGATACGCTGGACGCGGTCGTCGAGCGGGTTCGTTGGTGGGAGCAGCGGCGCCCCGACCTCGATTTTGAGATCGACGGGGTTGTCGTCAAGGTCGACGATGCCGGGATCCAGGACCGTCTGGGAACGGTCGGGCGCGCTCCGCGCTGGGCAATCGCCTGCAAGTTCGCGCCAACGACTGCAACGACGAAGCTGGTGGACATCGGGGTTGCGGTTGGTCGAACCGGTTCACTGACACCGTTTGCTGTCCTCGAGGCCGTCGAGGTCGGCGGTGTCACTGTTCGCATGGCAAATCTGCATAACGCCGACGACATCGCGCGCAAGGACATTCGGATTGGTGATCGGGTCATCGTGCAGCGTGCCGGCGACGTGATTCCGCAGGTGGTGGGACCGGTTCCTGAGGTTCGGGATGGAACAGAAGTCGTGTTCTCAGCGCCAACCGAGTGCCCCGTCTGCTCGACCCCCGTTGAGCGGGCAGCTGACGAAGCAATCCTGAGGTGTCCGAACCGTTCGTGCCCGGCGCGCGGACTGCGCCTTGTCGAACACTTCGCGTCGCGGCTCGCCATGGACATCGAAGGACTCGGAGAGAAGAACGTCCATCGGCTGGCCGACGCCGGACTGGTCCACGACATCGCCGATCTGTATCGGCTGACCGTGGATCAGGTCATGAACATCGAGGGATTCCAGGAGCTGTCGGCACAGAATCTCGTACGAGCGATCGACGTGTCTCGGAGCAGGCCGCTTGCCCGACTGATTTTCGGGCTGGGAATCCGGCATGTCGGCGAGCGGGTCGCGATCGATCTGGCACGACATTTCGGGTCGCTCGAGCAGCTCCGTCGTGCTGACATGGATCAGCTCGAGGGTGTTTCGGGTGTCGGACGGGTCATTGCTGAATCGGTCGCCGAGTGGTTTGCAGACGAGCGTAACCTTGAACTTATTGATGACCTTGCCGCACTCGGAGTGAACAGCGAACTCACCGAGGAAGAGCGGCGTGCCGCTGAGACGGCCGCTGCAGCAGACGCCCACGACAGTACGCTTCCATTGGCGGGAACGAGCGTTGTTCTGACCGGCACACTGCCATCGCTGACCCGAGCCCAGGCGGCATCGATCATTGAACAGGCGGGCGGCTCGATAGTCAGTTCTGTCAGCCGCAAGACTGGCCTGGTCGTTGCCGGTGAAGCTGCGGGATCGAAGCTTGCAAAGGCAGTCGAGCTGGGCATCCCCGTCGTTGATGAAGTGGGGCTTCGCGAGCTCGTTGACCACGCCTGATCAGCGAAGCAACTGAAGCGCCACACGATCCTGCAGGCGGTGCGCGCGACTGATGTCGATCGATCCAGACGGTCGACTGCTGATGACCGCAAACCCCCAGCGTCGGTCACCGCCACCCACCGCGAATCCTGACAGTGCGCTGGTCTGTGGCAGCGTTCCTGTCTTGCCCATCAGCCGGCCGATCAGCGGGACGCGGGCCAGCCGCCGCCGGAGCGTGCCCCAGCCGCCGTTTGTTGCAAGTGCGTCCTGGAATGGATCTGACAGGTCCTCGTCGGCATCCATCACGCTGAGCACGCCGACCAGCTGCCAGGTGCTGGTTCGATTGCTGTGGGCCAGTCCTGATCCATCGACGATACGCATGCCGCGTACTGGAACACCCATGCTGCGCAATGTTCTGCGGGCGATCCCAGCGCCGGCTGCTGTGCTCCCGCGCTGTCCCTCGGCAGCGCGGCTGGCAGCAAGCTCCTTGAGCATGATCTCTGCAGTGAAATTGTCGCTCGTCTTCATCATGAATGACAGGATCGAACTGAGTGGGGGACTGGGCAGGTCAGCGGCCTCCACCGCACCGGCTGGGGCCCGCCCGACGGTGATTCCGCGCGTTACCCGAATCCCACGCGCGCGCAGCATCCTGGAGAACATCAGTGCTGCGTGTCGGGCGGGTCGGCGTCGCAGTCGAGCACCCGCAGCGTTTCCTCCCGAGACGTGATTGAACGTCAGCGCTCCCAGGGCCGCTGACTCGCGATAGCGGTACCGCACCGGCCATGCGCGAACGAAGCGCTGATCGTCATACCGCGACTCATCGGCAATGAGTCGCCCGTCGATGGTGGTGATCCCGCGTGCGCGCAGTGCAGCAGCCAGACGTCCAGCGTTGCTGCCGCTACCGACCGATCGTCGAATCCAGGCTCGCGACCCAAGCGTCGGGTCGCCGCCACCAACCAGATACACGTCCCCGGAAAATGTTGACCCCGTCTGAACACCGTTCAACAGGATCTTGGTGTGGAAGCGGTAATCCGGCCCCAACACCTTCAGTGCCGCTGCTGCAGTCAGGATCTTCTCGTTGGAGGCCGGAGGAACCATGCGGCGAGGCCGACGAGCGAAGACCACATTGCCGCTGTTCGTGTCGTAGACCACAACGCTCGTCGAGCTGGCCATTCCACTTCGTGCCACAACGCGTGAAAGTCGTGTTGCCAGCGGCGCGGCGTCCGCCGGCGCCGGGCGAACCAGTGCGAACATCGACCAGCCCACGACAAACAGCAGGACAGCCGCAGATGCAGCACGGCTTCGACTGTATGGAACGAACGTCTTCCTCATGCGACTCCCGTGCGAACTGCCCAGACTGCAGCCTCAACCCGATTGGACACCTCAAGCTTGCGGAAGATGCGAGCGAGGTGGTTCCGTCAGCGGGCTGACCGTCAGCTCTTCTGCAATCCGATCATTCTCCCACCCTCGCGCCACGAGTCGAAGGACCTCCACTTCACGATCGCTCAGACCGCCAGGGATTCTCCTGACCGGTGCGTGGCCGGATTCGATGAAGCGACAGGCAAGCGCCGCGGCTTCCGGACCGAGCGCGGTCCGCCTCTCCCGAACGGCAGTAATCGCACTGACCAGCTGCTCGATCGGGGTCGCTTTCGCAAGATACCCGCGCACGCCCGCACGAAGAGCGGCTGCAACATCCAGCTCGCCCAGTGCAGCCGTCAGTACCAGAACCGGAACATCGCCCGCATCCTTGCGAAGCGCAACGAGCAGTCCGTCGTTGTCGCCGTCTGCGGACTGCGGATCAATGACGATCACGTCAGGTCTGGCTGTGCGCACAAGCTCACGGGGGTGTCCGGAGGTCGACGTCGATCCGACCACGTTGACCCCGGCGTCGCCCAGCAGTTTGGCCAGCCCGGTTCGGAACATATCGCGATCGTCGATCAGCACGACACGGGGAGGGACAGCCATGGCCGGCCAGTATAGCTGTCGCAAATGCAGAGTAGATTGATCGATCTGCAGGATGATTTATAGCGAGTTGCTCAATCGCATCTCTCTGTCGCGAATGGGCAATGCAGCGCCGCAAGCGGCCACGGTGGGCGTGGAACTGACGCGTCATCCCTGCAGGCTTCCCTACAATGACTGGCCATGCGTCCTGAAGCTACACCTTCCGAACGCACCATGACCACGACCCGCTCGAGGCAAATGTCTCGTGGGGCGCACTGGTCACACGCCGCTTGCGCGGCTCTCTTGGTGCTGCTTGCAATGTCAATCGCCGCCGCTGCGGCCTCGGCCACGCCGTTGTCCGAGAAGCGGGCACAGGCTGCCAGAATCGGCGCCCAGGTCGACAAGATGGACGAGCAGCTGGCGCACCTGCAGGAGCGACTCCGCGGTGCCAACGCGCGGCTCGACGAACTCGACGGTGAACTTGACCAGCTGAACAGCGAACTGCGAATCCAGGAACGGGAACTCGGCGTTGCACGTGGGCGGCTCGTTACTCGAGCGGTTACGGTGTATCGGTCCGGATCGGCCAATTCGCAGCTGCTGAACCTGGTGCAGGCTGGGTCGATGGCGAATTTCGTTGACCGGATGGACACTATCCGTCGCGTCTCGAAGCAGGACGCCGACGTGCTGGCACAGATCCGTGTCCTGCGAAGGCGCGTCGCCACCAAGCGCGGACAGATCAAGGATGCGCGTGACGAGCAGAAGCTGCTCGTTGAGCGGCAGCGTAAGGATCGGGATTCACTGTCGCGCAAGGTCAATCAGCGCAAGCAGGTGCTGTCCTCGGTTAACGCTGAGATCCGATCGATGGTCGAGGCAGAGCGACGAGCCGCAGCTGCCCGTGCTGCAGCTGCCTCGCGTGCAGCGGCCGAACGGCTCGCCCGGCGGCGCGCCGCTGCAGCCCCGCCTGCTGCAACCGGTGGCACCACGCAGGGAAATGAACCAAGCCCAGCATCAACCGAGCCGCCGCCCGGTCCGTCTTCGTCGACTGATGTCGGCACGGCGCTTGGCGGTGGTGGATCCGCGCCCCCTGCCAGCGGCAAGGGCTCAGCGGCGGTCGCGGTTGCCATGCGCTACATCGGCACGCCATACGTCTGGGGGGGATCCAGCCCCAGCGGATTCGATTGCTCCGGACTTGTCATGTATTCGTACTCGCAAGTCGGAGTGTCGTTGCCGCGGACGACGTACTCCATGTGGAACGCCGGCCCTCACGTATCCCGTGGCGAGCTACAGGTTGGCGATCTCGTGTTCTTCAGCGGTCTTGGGCACATGGGAATGTACGCGGGCGGGGGGAGCTACATTCACTCGCCTCGCCGAGGTGACGTCGTCAAGATTTCATCGATGAGCGACCGCTACGCAAATGGCAACTACATGGGTGCAGTGCGAATCACCGGCTAAGCGGGTTGCGGTGATGTGTGGCATGGAGCGAGCTGTGTCTCTGCTCGTATCCTGCGATATCGGTAAATTGTCCGGCTGCAGTTGCCGAAACAGGCTGTGCAGCAATCGGAGTGTCCACACGTGGCGAAGGTCGTCGACATCACTGAGGGGAAAAAACG
>CAYNNW010000070.1:0-8323 GCA_964398435.1 uncultured Gaiellales bacterium
GTGAAGTCGGCATAGGTTGGCTACGAGACCTCGGTTGCGACAACCGACGACGACCCGGCTGCGTTTCCTCTCTCTGCGGTCCAGCCGATCGAGAGCGGCGCCCCGCTCTCGTTGTCGAGACACGTTTCGGCAGTGGCGTCAGTGCCGAGGCCGTTGTACTTGTACTTCCAGCACGTAGTCTCGCGGCCGGCAATCGTCTTTGATCCGACTTCGTCAACGTCCTCAGGTGAATCCTTGATCGCCTCGGCGGCCGCCATGAACGTGGCTGCCATCGCTCCGACTCCGGAGTTGGCTGACCCGTCCTCGTTCGGCATCGAGACGCATGTCGGCGTTCCGCTGCCGGTATCGGTGCAGACGATGATCTGATTCGAGCCATCCTCATAGATGGTCGCGCCCTGGGTCTGAAGGCTCTTGCGCTTGCCGTCCGTTGCCATGGTCATCGACACGCTCGTCGTTTCGGTGTCGCTACCACCGCTCTTAATCTCGTACGTGATCTTGTAGCGAGCTGAGCTCTGCTTGCTCACGAGCTTGCTGAACGCGTCCTGGGCCTTGCTCTCGTCGGCCGACTTTGATGAATCGGATGACGAATCGGACGAGTTATCAGCCTTCGATGACGAATCTGACGAAGAGTTACTGGTCTTCTCAGCGTCGTCTGAACCGCAGCCGGCCGCCGCCACCACAGCGACTGACAATACCGCTGCACACCTGATCATCGAACGCATCACTCGTACTCCTGCCGGTCAGATTGTGGGCCAGGTGGGCGGTCGCACAGACGGTGCCTCACCGGCCTATCGCGGCGGTGCTACCCCGGTATGCAGGGCACCAATCATCCCCCGGTGGACCGGCGAGTGATTGACCAAAGTGCGATTCGGTGGTTCTCTGAAGCCATGGGGATGTGCACGTGTGATGCCCTGTGATCAGGGTGTGCGCATAGATTGGGACGTTTGGGAGTCATGGGCAATGACAGACGCAATTGCACCTGCGGATCCTGCTGCAGTACCGCCACCGGCGACTGAAGCACCGGCGCCAGAACCTGCGCCGGAACCCGCTCCAGATCCAGCTCCTTTTGCTGGTGAACCTGCACCAACGGAATCCACCGCGCAGGCGGTCGACGGTCCGGCAGCCATTCCGCCTCCCGCCGAAGCGGGTAGTGGTGATGGAAATGCTGGTGGACCCGCTCCTGCTCCCACACCTGAGCAGCCGACAACAACTGTGCTTGCAGCCAACAATGCTGGCGATCCCAATGCCGGAACTCCGGCTACACAACCGTCCTCCGCACCGGCGACGCCTGGCTCGGGGACGGCGCCAGCGACAGATCCTGCGGCTGTCGACACCAGCGGCGAAGGCACGCCGCCTGCCGACCAGACGGTCGCACCAGAAGTTCCTTCCATCAATGACGCAGCCAACGCCCAGTCGGGTGCAACAGCCGCGGAGCTCGACTCCATGTCTCAGGAAGAGAAGGACCGACTGAAGGCCGAGCAGGACCGCCTGTTCGCCGAGATGCAGCCGATCACCGATCCCGAACAGCGTCGCAAGAAGATGCAGGACTATGTCAATGGCACGCCCGCTCCATCACCCGATGCACAACCCAAGCCACCGCATAATCGCTGGGTTGACGCCGAGGGCAAGGTGTACCACCTGACGGTCGCGCCGGGTGGAGAGCTCGCCAATGCCACCAGAATCGACCCGCCTTCGGACGCGCGGCCCGGGACGACGACAACGCAGTTGCAGCTCGATCCGCTGGACGGTGGCAACCAGGGCAAGTACCCGATGAGCGTGTTCCATGCGACCATCAGCACGCAGCAGGAGACCAAGGTCGGCGATCAGACAGTTACCACCACGACGGTATCGCGACTGACACCACGCGAGGCCACGCGAAAGGTTCCGGCTGACACAACGGGCCATCTGGGCATCGATGGGAACCCTGATCCGCGCGTGACCAACCTGCGACAGAAGCAGGTTGTGATCACACAGCAGACAACCCTGCCTGACGGAACCACATTGACAAACACACAGGGCATCAACCTGCGGGTCGGTACCAATGCGGGCAGTGATTTCTGGACGCGAACAGCCCAGGATCGTGCCGGAGTGCACACACAGACCGAGGATGTTCACCGATACGACGCAAGCGGTACGCTGACCAAGGCCGAGACGATCGTCCGCGTTGAACAGCATGGGCACTGGGCACAGCGTCGGGGCGACCACCCCAACGGAACGGCGGCAACGCTCAAAGCGCGATGGGCCGATGTACGGTCCGGTAAAGACCCGAAGACGATCCCAGCGTGGGGGCCACTCAATTGGCAGGCTGATCTGCGTAGTCCCGGTCACCGGTCAAATGTCGCAGGCGGTGGCACCAGCTCCGGCGATGCAACGATCCAGGAACTGACAAAGAAGATCCCCGGGTCACAGCCTTCGCCAAGTCCAGCGGCCCAACCGACGGCGGCTCCTGCCCCGGCCGGTCCGGCGACCGGAATCAACTATGGAGGAACGGTAACGGTTGCCAATGCGAATACGTCGCGGCCACTCAAGATCAACGTCACGGTCACCAAGCCCGACGGATCGCAGGAAACGTTTGAAACCGGACTCGAAGGGATCGGCGCTGGCGAGGGCGACGGCGACGGAATGATCCAGGGAACGTTCCGCAGACAGATTGACCGGGTCGACTACGAGTTCGAAGTGACACTCCAGGAGGACGAAGGCCTCACCACCTCGATGAAGAGCGGCCGCCAGTTCCGTGCGAACAACGTGACCGTGACGTCGAAAGAAGTGCAGCCGCCACTTGCCGACAATCCGGCACAGGTTGGGGCACCCGGGCATGCCGACAAGTCAGTACCTGTGGTTACCGTGCCGCCTGGCAACTACGAGGCGAATCAGGGCCACAACTCAGGACAGCTGCATCTGCCGCTGACCATCCAACGGCCTGACGGGTCGACATTCACACGAATGATGCCCGTGCAGACGCGGTGGTTCTCGAACAACGGCAGTCGCGATGCGGACTTCACGATTGAAGACAACGGAATCGTCTACGAGTACCGGGTCAACCTTCAGGACCGTGAGAACAATTCATCGAGCGTGAACTACATCGCCTACATCGGGCAGCACTCAGTCAATGCCTGATTCGTAGCGCTCGCGCAGGTAGGTAATAAGCGGCGCTGAACCAACCTCGCGTTCAGAGACCCGTGCCACGAGATCGATGCCGGACGTGCTGTTGCCGGCCGACCAGACACGCGAGTCCAGCCATGACTGCAGTCGGACCAGCGATTCCACGGTGTCGAACTGGGGCTGTATGTGTACGTCATCGATTGCGGCACGTTTCAGCAGCTGGGCGCCGTAGATGTTGCCCAACGTGTAGGTCGGAAAGTAGCCCCACTGCCCGATCGACCAGTGCACGTCATGCAGGCAGCCATCGAGCAGCGAGTCGGGGCGCACACCGAGCACGGCCTCCGAGGTCTCACTCCAGGCAGACGGAATTCCGGCAACATCAAGGTCACCGTTGATCAGCGCCCGTTCGAGCTTCCAGCGGACAACGATATGCAGGTTGTAGGTGATCTCGTCACATCCGAGCCGCCGGGCTGGGTGTTCGGCACTGGCAAACTCCGCCCGGAGCGACGATCCATCAAAGTCGTCAAAGGCACCGGGAGCGTTGGCGTGCAACCACTCTGCAAGCCAATCGCAGAACGCCTGGCCTCGACCAAACTGGTTCTCAACCAGTCGGGACATTGCCTCGTCGAGGCCGAGCCCCGGCGGTTGTGCCAGGCCAAGGGGCACCCCCAGGCGCGCGAACGACTGTGCGTAGATCGCGTGACCTGCCTCGTGCAGCGTTGAATGAATTCCGCGCAGGTACGGGGTCTGATTGAAGCGCGATCCAATCCGCACGTCGTCGGGCGCTATGGCAATACAGAATGCTCGAACCGTGTCATCGATCCGACCACGACTGCGGTCGAAGCCGACAAGGCCCAGCACATCCCGCTCCAGCGCGTGACGGGTGGCGTCATCGAGCTCACGCGCAAGTGCACGAGGTTCAGCGGACGGACGGAGCTGCACAAGTGGTGCAATGCCGCGCTCAACTTCGCCCATCAATCGGTCGACTGTCTGGCTGTCGACTCCGGGTTCCCACTGTGCGAGTGCGGCCGCGTATCGCTCTCCGCTCCACTCATGGCAATCCGCAATCTCGCGCGCCAGCGACAGCTGATGGCTGAGCGGTTCGACCAGCGCACTGAAATCACTTGTTTCGCGGGCCTGCAGCCAGCTCGCATACGACCGAGAAGACGCTTCGGTGAATCGTGCTGCAAGGTCTGTCGGAACCCGTTCGGCATCGGCGACCGCCCGCTCGAGCGATCGAACCTCAGGGTCGTCACCGAGCGCATCGCGCGCATCGCGCAGCGCAGCCTCGGTCGCTGGCGAGCACAGCAGCTCGTGCAACTGTCTGCTGAGGAGTGTGCGCTGTGCGGTCCTCCAGGTAGCTGCAGCAGCGGGCATCATCACCCGCTCGTCCCAGTAGGCCAGTAACTCGCACGCGCGCATCCGCTCGATCTGTATGACGTGGTCGCGAAGTCGCAGGCGCGCGGGCTCGACGGCGCGTATCTGTGTGGAGGCGTCTGTCGTAGTGTGCACAGCCACATCCTCGCAGGAGCCGGTGTCGCGCCCCTGCCATCGAGTGGCATCAGTACGATGTCTGTGGCAGGCTGACGTCATCATGAATCAGGAAGATCTGGATCCAACATCTGCCGACCCGCGTGAGTTGATGCGCAGCTTGTTGCCTGCGGCTCGCGCCGCATACATTCAGGCATGGGAGGCGCTGGCCAATGCCGCCACTCCGCGACAGCGCCGGCTCGACCTGCGTGCCACGGTCGGCGAAGACGCAGCTCGGCGCGAGCAGGTTGTCGGGGTGCTGACCGAAAGGGCCGCGACGGTCTCGGGTGAGGACAAGGCGAATCTTGAACACCTCGCCGCTGAACTTGCGCGACTGGTCGAGGCATCGAAGCGACTGGTGTCGCTGAGCACGCACGGTGTGGCAACGGCCACGGACCTGCGCCCCGATGCTGTTGGCTGCGGCAGGAAGTTCTACGACCCCACACGACCCGGCCGTGGGCCGCAGCCGGGAGTCAGTCGCGTTTCAACGACACCGAAAAGTCGACCTCGGGGATCGTCGGCGTCTTGACCAGCAGCTCGCCTGCCGCTGCACCGAGTGCCGCGCCGGTGAGTGTCGCGGTGCCCGTGGTGGTCAGATAGGGCTTGTGATACGCGGCCCCGGCACCGAGCAGGAACAGTCCTCCCAGCGCGCTCATTCCCACGGCCGCGCCACCCTGAAGACTGAGAACTCCGTCTCGCTGGGCACGGTTCGTGACAGTCAGGGTCGTAATCCCTGCGGTAAGGCCGATTCCCGCTGCGCCCATTGGCGTATTCAAACGGTGAACCACTGCCCGGCCAACGGCGTCCAGCGGCGCCTTGATGATTCGGTCGATAATGCGTCCCATGCTCGTCCTCCACAGCAGTGATCGCGGCGCATCACAACGCCGGCTCGATCTGTCCCACCTGATCGTCGAGCGATATCGCATCTCGGTTGCAGAGCGTCCCTGCCAGGTAACGCCAATCGAACCCCGGCCCGACCGAGGTGTGTCGAGTTTGTCACCCATGGGGTTACAAATCCGTGCCACCACGCCGTTGGCACGCGGACGGCACGCGGATGGCACGCCGTTGGCACGCGGGTGGCACGCGTAGGCACGCCGTTGGCACGCGTGGGCACGCGGTGGCCCAGTTATTGGTGCACATAGGACCAGAAAAGTGGGCCACTTCGACGCGGCAAAGGTGATGGAGGTCCATCACGAATCCGGGCGACAATTTGCTAGATGGCGCTGCCATGGCGAAGCCAGCTGGCTATCGCCGGCATTTCAGCACCGTAGTCGTGCGGGTTCGGCGCGATCGCCTTGAGCAGTGGAACCTGCGACAGCAGGGCAACCCCGAGGCGCGCCAGCTGCTGCGGGTTGCCAAGAACGGTCGAGATGATGCCCGGAATTGCGGCCGGCTTGAGCAGGTTCGCTCCGATGACCGCATCGAGCGTTGCCGTCGGGTCACCCTTGAGTGGATGGGCAACCGGATCTTCCATGTGGTTCACGACCTCGATACCGGGATCGGTCCGCGAGGTGTACTTGTGCAGCGCAAAGGACGGATGCCCCGCCAGCACCGCGCGGTGAACAAGTCGACGCAGCGCGGGGTCTGCCATCGCCTCACCAATGATCCACGACCCCTGGCTGACGCCGGCAAGGTGGATCCGGTGGTTGCCGCCGCGGCGCGCGATCTCCTCCAGAACCAGACGTAGGGTCATGATTCCGGTCGGCACGCTGCAGCGCAGGTTCCAGCTTGCCTCGTACGGCATGACTGCCAACGACGCGGTGTTGTCGTTCCAGGTTGCACGCACGGCACTTTCGAATGGGCCGTACATACGGGTCGAACCGGTACCGGGCAGCCACAGCACCAGATCCCGACGCGACAGGTCGAGTGAGGCGATCGTTGCGGCGGCATCGCGGCGAGCGCGATCCATATCGATTGTCCACACGCCGCCCGCGGTTGACGGGCTGGCAGCACGAACAATTCCCGATCGTGGCGGCGACGCTGGCACGACTGCGGTTCGCGCAGCGCGCTTGGCCGCCCGACGCGCCGTCAGGGCGGGAAGCGGCGGTGGCAGTGCCACTGCCACCGGTCGACTGGCCACCTGCGCGGCCACAGAATGTGATCGCTTCATACGCACGCATCCAACATCGGCGTCTGCGTGCGGCAATCTGAGTGAGCTTGATCAGCCTGCGAACAATGCAATCGCGAACGACCATGCGGGGCAGCTCACGCCATGCCCGCCGCTAACGGGCAGCCCGCAGGAATGCAACGCCCTCGACCATGTGTTTGCCGTAGTTGTGCGGGCTCTGCGAGGACTTCCAGGGCAATGCATATTGGATCGTCGACAGCAGCATCAGGCCGTGTTTGGGATTCTCCGCCATTGCCCGAATGACCAGCGGCAGCTTCCACAGCTTGACGGTGAACACGGCGCTCATTGCATCCAGACCGCGCCCGGGATCGCCATTGAACTTGAGCGTGACCAGGTCGTTCGCATGGTTATAGACGCGCACGCCCGAGTCCTGGCCGCTGGCATACTCGTGCCTGCCCAGCCAGGGGTGTCCAAACAGCACTGCGCGATCAACAACCCTGCGCAGTCTCGGATCCGCGATCGCCTCGCCAATCGCCCAGGCTCCCTGACTTTCCCCGGCCACCAGCACACGATGGTTGCCCCCATGAGCGGCTATTCCGGCGAGCACCAGCTTGAGCGTTGCAATCCCGGTGGCGACACTGGGCCGGATGTTCCAGGTGGCCGAGTAGCGCATACGTGCCAGTGATACGCGCCCGTCGCTCCAGGCCGAGCGGACGGCATCCTCGAACTTCGGGTGCACCTTGTCGCCCGAACCTGACCCCGGCACCCAGATGACCAGGTCCCGCTGGGAAAAGTCGATTGCGTTGAGCGTCTCACGCGCATCGGCGTTGGCGCGAACCCAGTCGATCGGGAACGCTCCTCCGGCCTTCGAGATGCTGATCGTCTCGCGGTGACTGAGCGCGGCCGCACGCGCATCTGCGGCGATTCGCGCCGATGTCGCTGCCTGGGCACGGGCGTGCGCCGGGCGTGCAGCACGGGTTTTCCGACGACGCGAGCGGCGCCCACTGCCACTGGCCGGCGGTGCGGGAGCAGGCTGCTGAGCCATGGGCCGAGCCTGGGCGGCGCCATACGACACAGCAGCGCTGATCGCTGCCGATACCGTTGCTGCTCCTGCTCGAGTGATCATCCATCCCCCAATGGATGCGCGCGGAATTACCGCTTCGACGCGAATCGTGCCGCGCCGGCTACCGTGATGGATTCCCGCAGGGGGCAGCCCGGAACCCTGATTGCTGCTGCAATTTCGCCGGATGTCGCCAATCAGATTGCGCCACGGTGCGCGTGGTCGACTGCGCTCGTCAGGAAGCTGTCGACACGTCGACGGAAATGCGTCAGCTCGCCGAGATTTCTCCGCAGGTCTGGCTCACGTCGAGCCGGTTGGGTAGGCTCGCGTCGACGATGCCGGGCTGTAGCCCCGTCATCACGAACTGTCTGTGAAAGGAACTGTTCCTCATGTTCAAGTGGATCTCAGTACTGGCGATGGTCCTGGCAACGCTGGCATTCGCATCATGCGGCGGGCCTGAGAGCGGATCGCTCAAGGATTCACAGGAGCGCCAGGCCGCTCAGGCTGAGGAAGAGGAAGGCGCCCCCGCCAAGCCGGCTGCAAGCAGCTCCGAAGACTCGGAC
>CAYNNW010000071.1:0-8177 GCA_964398435.1 uncultured Gaiellales bacterium
TGGCCTGACGGGCTGCCGCGGTCTGCTTCGTGGTCGGCGCCGTGTCGTCCTTGAGCGACAGCTGGTAGACGACCGCAACGGTGATCACGTCAAACAGGATGAATGCAACCAGCAGCAGCGTGGTTCGGCTGGAGATCTTCATGCCGTGACGCGCATGCTCGATGCAATACGATCGACCGCTTCGCGCAACCGCTCGTCTGGCGTGGACAGCGAGATTCTGATGTATCCCTCACCGCTATCGCCATACGATGCGCCTGGCGAGACGACGACGTTTGCCTGCTCGAGCATCAGCTCGCAGAAGCTGCTCGAATCGTACCCCTCGGGCACTGGCACCCAGAGGTAGATGGATCCGCGCGGCGCCTCAACTTCGAGGCCGATCGATCGCAACGCTTCGACGACGAGGTCGCGTCGATGCTGATAGATGCGCGACATCTCGGCGGGAAAGTCGCGTGCATCTGTCAGGGCCGTAGCGGCGGCGCACTGCACGGCCTCGAACATCCCTGAATCGATATTGGTCTTCAGCTTCCAGAGCAGATCAACGACCTCTGGATTGCCGACGCAGGCCCCAACCCGCCAGCCGGTCATGTTCCATGCTTTTGACAGCGAGAACAGCTCGACGCCAACGTCCTTGGCTCCGGGAGTGGCCAGGAAGCTCGGTGCGCGATACCCCTCGAACGAGATTTCGCTGTATGCATTGTCGTGCACAACAACGATGTTGTTTGCGTGGGCGAACTCGACGACTTCCTCAAAGAACGTGTCGCCCGGCTCGATGACGGCACCGGTTGGATTGTTTGGATAGTTGAGGAACAGCATCCGCGAGCGCTCAAGCACATCAGCGGGGATCGACTTCAGGTCTGGCTTGAACCCGTTCTCACGCGTGAGCGGCAGCATGTATGGCTCGGCGTCGTGCAGGAGTGGCCCCGACGTATAGACGGGGTAGCCCGGATCCGTGCCCAGTGCGATGTCCCCAGGATTGAGGAACACGCCGCAGATGTGGAAGACGCCCTCTTTGCCGCCGAGCAGTGGCATGACCTCGGTGGCTGGATCAACAGTCACACCAAACCGGTCGGCGTAGAACGAGGCAACGGCTTCACGGAAGACCGCGCGCCCCCGGTTCGATGGATACTGGTGGGTGTCAGGTCGAGTTGCGGCCCGAACGAGCTCGTCCACGACAACCTGTGGCGTCGGCAGATCCGGGTCGCCAATTCCCAGGCTGATTACGTCCTGGCCAGCATCGCGCTTTTCCTGGATCTTGCGTTCGAGCTCTGCGAACAGGTACGGCTTGAGGTTGCTGACTCGGCGTGCGACCTGGAACTTCATGCGTGTGCCTCCTGGGCTGTGTCGACGGCTGGCTGGGCCGGTGCGCCCTCTGATTCGCGATTATCCCCTGCGATGGCTGCGCGTGCTGCCTCGAGCAGCTCCGCCGCCACAGTCGCTGTGTAGATGTGGCTTGCAGGCCCCGTCATCGTGACCTGCAGATCGTCATCAACTGCGATGAGGAGGGTGCCGCCGGGCAGATCCACCGCTACCGGGCTTGGCAGTCCACCATCGATCACGGCGGCAACGGCAACCGCGCATGCGCCGGTACCGCAGGCCATTGTCTCGCCGACGCCGCGCTCCCAGACGCGCATCGCAACACGTGCCGGGCCGGTCGGTTGCCAGAACTCCACGTTGGTGCGGTTGGGAAACGCGGGGTGCGTTTCCAGGAGCGGCCCAACGAGCTCAAGATGTGTGGTGGCGGGGTCGCCGCTGATGACAAAGTGGGGATTGCCCATCGAGATGCGTCGCCCGGCGTGCGTGCCGTGCGGGTCGATCGAAATGTGGTCAGGCTCGGAGACGACGGCTCGCCCCATATCAACCTGCACCTGCCCGTCGGGCATCACGTGCGGTCGGATCGTGCCACCAGCTGTTGCGATGGTCATCGCAGGAGTTGCCACAAGCTCGCGGTCGAGCAGGTATCTGGCCGCCATGCGGATGCCGTTGCCGCACATTTCGGCGTCGCCGCCGTCGGGGTTGTGTACCAGCATTGATGCGTCGTGGCCATCGGGGCCTGGCACGTCGAGCACAAGTATTCCGTCCCCACCGAGCCCGAAATGCCGGTCGCAGATCAGTCGGATTGCGGCAGGAAGCAGACCGCCGGCGGGTGCTGCCAGCGACGCCGGAATGTCACGCTGCGCCACGATCAGGTAGTCGTTGCCCAGACCAGTCCACTTCTCACAGTGCATGAGTCCCCCATTCGTCAGCGATCAGCGTAGCAGTGTGCTGCGGCTCGGTCGACCCGTCGAGCTGCACGCGCCAGGCGCCGGCCCAGCGTCGACCCCAGGTGTCCTGCCGCCGCGCGTACTGGCGCGTTCGTGCAGCCATCTTCTCGCGGCCCTCATCCTGCGACATATGTCCGGCAAGCACATCGCGGCAGTCCGAGAGCCCGTGCAGTACCTGAGCCGTCGACGACAGACGGTCGACAAACTCCCCAGCTGCGCCGATCAGCGCAGCAACCTCATCGAGGACACCATCGTCGAACATCCGCTGCGTACGTGCGTCAATTCGTGCCCGAACGGTCTCGCGCGGTACGTCGAGCACAACGACTGTTGTCGGCCAGCGATACGGCGCGTTCCATAGCGATCCTCCCCGCGTCACTGACGACCCGAGCTCGTTCGCCTCAAGCGCGCGAACGACGCGCTTGCGGTCGTTGGGGTGGATTGCCGCTGCGGCCTCAGGGTCGACCGTGGCCAGGTGTGCGTGAACAGCAGTACCGCCACGCGAGTCGTACCTGTGTTCGATGCGACGTCGAATCTCGGGGTCGGCCGGGCCAGCGGCAAGGTCGAGTTCACTGAGTGCCGCGCGCAGGTACAGCCCGGAGCCACCGCATGCCACTGCCGTACCTTTGTCAGCAATGAGTTGGTCGATTTCGTGGTGCGCCTGCCGCGCAAATTCGCCAACCGTCGATTCGTGGCTGGGCGGCCAACAGCCGATCAGCCGATGCTCGGCGATCTCGTCATGTTCCGCCCCTGGCTTGTTCGTCAGCGTTGGAAGCACGTCGTAGCACTGTGCCGGATCACAATTGACGACAGCCGTGCGGAGCGCGCGCGCCACGTGTACTGCAATATCGGTCTTGCCGCTGCCTGTCGGCCCGAAGATCGCAATGACTCCGCGTTCGGGATTCATCTCACCGCGCGCTGCCGACGACCATTGCGCCGCGAAGCGTCTCGGACGTCGCATCCTGGATGGCCACTTCGACGAAGTCACCTGCGTTGGCTTCCCCGTGGAAGTTGACGGTGACACCGTGTGGGATACGCCCCTTGAGCATGCCCTCGCCGCGCCGGGCAGGCCCCTCGACAAGCACCGGCTGAATCGTCTTCAGGTGACGGGCATTGCGCTCTGCAGCTCGTGAGCGAACGAGTTCGACGAGTCGGGCGACGCGCTCCTGCTTGATCTCGTGTGGAAGGTCCTCGAGCTCGGCAGCTTCGGTGCCGGTTCGGGGAGAGAAGATGAATGTGTATGCACCGTCAAACCCGACTTCGTCAACGACTGACATCGTGTCGGCGAAGTCGTCCTCTGTCTCTCCGGGAAAGCCAACGATGATGTCAGTGGTCAGCGCGATGTCAGGAATCGCGCTTCGCAGGCGCCCAACGAGGTCGAGGTAGCGCTCGCGCGAGTAGGTGCGCCGCATCGCCTTGAGGATCCGGCTTGAGCCCGACTGCAATGGCAGGTGCAGCTGGGGGCAGACGGCATCGGTGGTGGCCATCGCCTCGATGAATTCATCGTTCATGTGAGCGGGGTGCGGGCTGGTGAATCGAATCCGCTCGATTCCATCGACCGTGCCCAGGTCGGTCAGCAGCCGGGCGAACAGTGGTCGCCGCTCACCGGGAATGTCCTTGCCGTAGCTGTTGACGTTCTGGCCAAGCAGCGTCACTTCCCGCACGCCATCGGCGGCGAGCTTCGCAACTTCCTCGACGATCAACTTCGGATCCCGGCTTCGCTCACGGCCGCGCACGGTTGGCACGATGCAGTACGAGCAGGCCATGTTGCAGCCCATCGATATCTGGATCCAGGCCTGCGCTGCGCGTTCGCGGCGAACCGGAAGCTCCGACGCGAACGTGCGCTCATCCCCGGTACCGTAGAAGCCGACGGGGTCGGTTGGCGCAGCGCCAACGGCCACGCCTCTTCCCGATCGCTCCGCGATCCAGCCGGCGAACGCATCGATGCGGCCGGGGCCGAAGGCCACATCTACCCACGGAAATCGTTCCTGCAGCAATCCCTTCTGCGCTTCGACCAGACAGCCACCGACGGCGATGATGCGATCGGGGTGACGACGCTTCAGGTGCTTCATGTGCTCAAGCTGCGAGTAGAGACGTTCGTCCGGCTTCTCACGAATGGTGCAGGTGTTGAAGACGACCAGATCGGCCTCGTCGCGCTCGGCGACTGCGCTCAGCCCCATGCCCTCGAGCGCACCCGCGATTCGCTCGGAATCGTGGGCGTTCATCTGGCAACCGAATGTGGTGACGTGAAACCGCTTCACTGCAGTTGGCAGTGTACCGGTGTCGTACTCAGGTCAGCGCAGGCGGATCGACGTGCTGTTGCCGCTTGTGTCGGTCACGACGATGCGAGCCCGGGAGGGCTTGAAGTTCTTGCCCATCACAACCAGCCGCAAGCGGCGTTTGCCCCGCATGCTGGCGCGGACCTTGCGCCTCGAGATGATCTGGCCAAGAACGCGCGGACTTTCAGCGTCGTTGACCGTACAGGTGATGATCGTGCGACTGCCCTTCTTCTTGACCGTGAGGTTGGTCACAGTCGGATCAGTTGTGTCTCGAACAACGGTAAGCGTCTCGCCGAGTTGCACCGTCTGACGATTTCCCACGATGTCTGTTGCAGTGACCTTGACGATGTACTCGCCAGCCGCCGCCGGTCGCCCACTGGACGTGCGCCCATCCCAGCTCAGGCGATGCGTGCCGGTCGACTGACTGTCACGGATTGAACGAACCGTTCGACCACCCGGTGTCTGGATGCGGAACGTCAGCGTTGCCCGCTTGTTGACTCGATAGTTCATCCATGTTCCGTCACGCCAGCCGTCGCGCGGCCACGGGTAGAACGAGGACTGTGAAGCCGACGTCACGCGCAGGGCTGGCGGCGTGATTCGATAGGTCCAGAAGCGTCCCGCATACTCCTCAAATGTCTCGTTTGGAAGTCGACGCCCCAGCCGTTCCAACTGTGTGGTCATCAGGTCGTGATAGTCGAGGGTCGCCTCCTGTCCCGGCTGATATCGCGACCAGGCCCCTGTATCGAACTTCGGCAGCGAGCGGAGCGCGAGGGGTGTTCCCTCCTCCAGTCGGGTGCGGGCTTCGGTGCTTCCGGTGGTTCGTGCCCAGTATTCAAGGCCGAGCAGCGCCTGCAGGTGCCCGTTGAGCACTCGTTGACGCGGGTTGTACGCATACAGTGGATACCAGCGCTCGGCGCCAACGGGATCAGAGACACCTCCGTTGCGGGCGTTGCGGCCGAAGCCATCGAGCACGCGCTCTCCGAGCACAACCCACGACGGGTCCTGCGTGACCTCGGCGGTGCGTGACAACACCTCGAGCGACACGGCCTGCGACATTGCGCTGGTCCAGGGGGGCGAGCCGCCCTGCCACGGGAAGTAGTACTCCCAGGCCACAGAGTGGCGACGCGTGGTAGCCAGCTCCCGCAGCCGTTGTGCCAGCGCCACGAGCTCGTCGTTCTTTTTCTGGCGGTACAGCGTGTTGGCATGACTGAATGTGAACAGCGGCTGGAATTGCATGCCCGAGCCGCTGTAGTAGCCGAACACGACCTCATCGAACGGGACCTGAATTCGCTGGTAATGACGTGGAAATGGCCGTTTGCTGAAGACGTAGGTCGTGGCCCGCACGTTTGCCATCGCTGGGCGAATCCGGTCAGGGGTCAGTCGTCGCTTGCGTGCCATGCGCAATGTGATCGTGCGGACGTTCTCGATCTCGGTGGCGCGACTGGTTTTGCCGGAGCGGCGCAATCGTCGGGCCGTGCGCCCTGATGCTCGCCACTGTTTAAGGAACTGCCGCCGTTCTGATGCCGTGATTCCGCCTGGCTTGACCGACTTGCGAATGGCCCGCTCAACAGCGTCGCGCTTGGCGTGTGCCTGCTGTGGCAAGCCGCAGACGGCCACGAGTGCCACGAGCACGGCCACAACGACGTGCAGCAGTGGTCCGAAGCGCCTTCGGCCTACTAGAAACTGCCCTCGACGGACAAGTGCAGTGTCGATCGTGGATCCCACGAAAAGAATTCTCCCTCCGCTACAGCTGTCGGTCGGAGCGGCACTGTACATGAGCACTAGGGACATTGGTGGCGGGACAGGTATCGGAAGTATCGACGGGAATGATGCCACTGCAGGTGGCAATTCCTGCTGCGGGTGCCGTCGATGCCCGGCTTCTGACGACGCCGGTACCAAGCACCAATCCGGCTCCCGCAGGTGACCCAGGTTCATTCAGCGAGCGAGATGCGCGAGTGGCACTGGCGGTGCTCGCATCGCTTGGCACCGCAGCCAACATCGATGGAGGGCTGACCGCAACGCAGATGGGTGGATTGCTGGCATCGCACATTGGCCAGTCGTCAGCGAGTGGGCAACGACGCCGCCTGGCCCATGCCGGAGAGCACGGCACGCCACGCGGTACGGCCGGCGCGAGCACTGCTCCCGGCGCCCCGAAACAGGCGACGATGGCAAAGTCGGCGTCACCGGCAGCGGCAGAAACGGATGCGAAGTCAACCAGCGATCGTCTCGGCGAGGCCGCGAGCCTGAGTTTTCTGCTGCGGGGGCTGCTGACCTTTGGCAAGGGGCCGGGCTTTCCCTCGCTGACATCGGCCTACCTAACGATTTCCAACCTTGACCGCCGCATTGGCAACAAGTTGCTCCCTGAGTTCATCAGGACCGGTCCAGCCAAAGATCTGATCGATCTGGGAGTCCTGGCAAGCATTCTGGTGCCTTCGGTCACGGTGTTGCCGGAAACAGGACGGGTCTGGGCTGCGCAGGCCCGTGCCATTGCGCCACATCAGGGCAAGCCAACTCTTGGTTCGTGGCTGAAGGCATCGGTCATGAAGATCCCCGAAGAGGCGGCCCATGGGGGCGCCCATTCACATCCGGGGGCTCCAACAAAGTTCAACGTGAACTTTCCGGGGGCCGAATCGCTGTACAAGCTGATCAAGCCGCTGATGTACGTCGGTTTTACGCTGTCGGCAGCATCCAGCATCGTCGGGCTCGCCGAGCGACTGAAGGAACACGGTACCGACGGGCTGCTTGCAACCAGGAGTGGCCGAGGCGCCCTGTTCGGTGCAATCAGCGGTGTTGCGCTGTTGCCATCGATCTACATGCCTGTCTCGCCGATGCAGCGGGGCTTCGACGTCTTTGCCAACGTTGCCTGGCTCGTTGACCTGGTCAACGGCAAGGGCTGGCTCGACCCGATTCTCGGCGCCGACCCAGCGGAAAAGCGCACTGCCGGAAAACGGGCCTCCTCCGCACGATCAGACGCGGGCAAGAGCGTCACGCGCAGTCGCTGAGTCCTCGCTGAGCTCCACGAGTCTGGCCCGCGCATCACCATATGTATATTGCGGTCCCGGCTAAATGCGTGAGCGGTCAGCACTCGATGACAAGAGGTTCCCATGACTCCAGGCGGACTGCGACGGCAGACAATGCGATGTCGAAGGGCGGTAGTGTGTGCAGCGCTCGGCCTGTTGTTCATCGCCGTCGCACCATCCAATTCACTGGCGGTCTTCCGGACCGATACGCTGATTCGTATGCCCGATGGTCGCAGCGTTCAGCTCGCGAACATCACCGTGGGAGACAGCGTTCTCGTTGTCAGTGGCGATCCAGCGAATACATCCGTGGACACGGTGTCATTTACGAGCCACGCCAGCCCCGAGACCTCGACCACACTGGTTCGACTGGTGAATACGTATGGTCAGCAACTCCTCGTCACCCCATCGCAACCGATTCTGACAACCTCAGGCTGGAAGACTGCGAGCATGATGACCCACGGCGACAGTGTGCCTACCGTCTTCGGCACGGCGACAATCGTAATGATCAGCGTTGGCCAATACACAGGTGCGATTGGCTCGATGGTTGTCGGACCGATGCACGCAGCCGGACCGCATACGTTTGAGGCTAACGGCTACCTCGTCGGCGACTACGCTCGCCA
>CAYNNW010000072.1:0-8146 GCA_964398435.1 uncultured Gaiellales bacterium
TGAGATCGGGCGCGGCACGCTGGCACAACTGGTACGCGTAACCGTCAGCGACCAGGTCACGGGCTATCAGCGCTGGAAGCGCGACACGGGTACCGTGCTCGACGTGGTTGATCTGCAGATGCCGCGCATCTCCTTCACCACACGTGCCGTGCTGCTGGTCCCCGAAGTGGCGCTGCTGGATGAACTCGCCAGCGGGCAGCTGCTCGGATCCCTGCACGCCGCCGAACACGCGCTTATCGGCGTGCTTCCACTGATTGCGCTCTGCGACCGTGCAGACATCGGCGGTCTCTCGATTGACTGGCACGAGCATTCGCAGCGCCCCTCGATCTTTGTCTACGACGGGCACGATGGTGGCGTCGGTATCGCTGACGCCGCCTGGCAGGCACTGCAGCAGTGGATTGCCACCGGCCACCACGCCATCGATCGCTGCGAGTGCGAGACCGGCTGTCCGGCGTGTATCCAGTCACCGAAGTGCGGCAACCTCAATGAGCCGCTCGACAAGGCCGGATCGCTGCACCTGCTCAGCGGCATGATGACCGATGGCTGACACCGCGCCGACACGTCACACTCGAGCAGGTGAATTGCCGTCACACATTCGCTGGCACCAGCTGGCGGAGTGTGAGTCGACGCAGTCGTACGCACGATCGTTGATCGACTCGTTCGATACCGCAACCGTTGTCTGCGCAGACCGACAGTCAGCGGGAAGTGGTCGCGATGGACGGACGTGGACTGACACCGGTCACCATGCCGTGTTTCTCAGTGTCGCAATCCCCGGGCCACTGCCACACGATGTCCTGCAGGACCTTCCGTTGCGCATCGCAACAACTGTTGCCCACCTGACAGGGACCACCGCGCGCGAACCGAACGATCTGTACCTGGATGAGGACAAGTGCGGCGGTGTACTGATCGACGCGCGTTCCAGCAAGCAGCACGTTGATTGGCTGATCATTGGAATTGGACTGAATGTCGCAGCATCGCCCGGCGTACGCGGTGAACTTGCTGATTCCCGCCGATGGCGCGCCCTGGCACTGTCGCAGCTGCCGCAGGCAGCATCGATGTTCCAGCTGCGGCGCCAGATTGCTGTTGCAGTACTTCAGGTTATCGCTCTGTAGATCAGCCTATCGCCACGTAGCACGCGGTTGCGTGCGATGGCCGACGATGTCTATCGCAACCACTTTGCGAACCCGCGCGGGTCGTGTCAGTCGCAACCATGTACCCGCTGACAAGTGACGCTCCACCGTGCGAGCAGGACTGCCACCGCTTCTTCGGAATCGGATTCTGAGCGTGACGTCCTCGTTGGATCGAATTCTTAACAGTCGCCTCGTTGACCGGACGGTCAATCTCGGAGCTGTGGTGTCAATGACGAACGACCGGTCAAGTGTCAGATCGCCATAGGCTGTGGGAGATGTCAGTCGCAGTGCATACGCACCGTCCGGTAGTCGCGACCCTGTGGCCGTCAGTCCATCGACTGACACGACAGACCTCGACAGGGTGCCACTGGACAGCGGTCGTACCGTGTCACCACTGCCATTGATGATGCTGACGACAGTCGTGGCTGCAGGCGCGGTGACTGCGGTTCGGCCACTGCGCCACCGTCCCCGGCCCGTCGGATCAATTCCTGGCGGCAGGGTCCCGACCGAATACCCCCGCACCACTGCAAAGTTGAAGGCGATTGACCGCGAAGCCGGGGTGCGACCGGTGATTGGATCCGTGGCGGTCACGGTCAAGGTGTACTGGCCATCGGGCAGGGCTCGAGCTGTTGGGTCGACCGTGACCGTCGAGGTGCCCGCAGGCATCGTTCGATTTCGCCAGATCGTAGTAGTGGCGGATGTGCTGGTATTCCGAACCGTTGCCGTTACGGGTGCAGGGACGTTGAGCGAAAACGTTGCCTCGAACGCGTCGATCAAGCCATCGCTGTCGGGAGCAACCATCGAGCCGGATGAACTGACTGCCGCGAGTTCAAGCGGCGGTGTCACGCTGCTCATCCGGCCAGTTGCCGGCGTTGCCCGACCCGTCGACGTCCGCCCAGACAGCGTCCAGATCACATCCCAGGCGGGCAGCCCTGTAACCGCCGGCGGCATTGTGAAGTTGAGCGATCGCGCACGGGACGTTGCGGTCCACACCGTCGCACCCGTCGACTCGCGCGTCAGCGTCAGCGTGCTGGTCATGCGCCGATTCGTACTGCCCCTCAAGCTGAACGCAGTCAGCGAACCATCTGCCGCAACCGTCGGACGGGCAGCAATATCGGCCAACTTGGGTGCGCCGGAGATCCAGGCCGTGCGGCGCCAGCGTGGTAATCGGCTCCAGGCAGCGCTCCCCGGGCACGATGATGGGAACAGATCGCGGTGCCCCACCACCGCACGACGTGTCACGCGTTCACCGGCTGGATGGCTGTCGTTACCAGCGCTCGTCAGGGTCATTGTGCCGCTGGGCCGCACGTGCGCCAGATCCAGCCGCCAGGAGATCAGTCGTGTCACGGCGCGGCGCGCCGCCGATGACGGCCTCGCCGACGTGTGCGTGCCCAGGATCGCAATGCCCGTCGTGCCGGTGTTGAAGCCGCCCGTATGCGCCCCGATTACATTGCGGGTCGTTCCACCGCCGCGACCTTCGTAGACCCGGCCGAATCGATCGACCAGGAAGTTGTAGCCGATGTCATTCCAGCCCTGCGTTCGTACGTGGTACAGCTGAATTCCGCGAATCAGGTCGTCGGCCTGCTCTCGCGAATAGCTGTTGCTGTTGACGGTGTGATGGACCACCGCACCGCGCAATGTTTCTGCAATTACAGGTGTTTCCCGAACGATGGATTCGTCGGCACCCCATGTTGCGCGGCTGATGATGGTCGGGCGAGGGGGTCCCGTGCGCTGGGCAGCAGCCCTGCTCTGGCGGGCGCGAATCGGGAAGTGGCGACCGAGCCGTGGCGGGTCCGTTTCTGGCGGTGCAATCAGCACCAGTCGCACGGCGGTTGCGGTTTCCCCTCGATGTGGAATGCGAATCTGCACCCTGCTGAATTCGCCCGTCCAGGCAGGGAGCGCGGAGCGGTGTCGACGGTCGCCGCGTCGACGGCGATCGGCCCGACGTCCTTCCGGTCCAGCTGAATCGGGTCCCTCGCTGCGCACATCCTCGTGCCTCATCCAGCCGCTCCAACGCCCCGTACGGCTGCGTCGCACACGCAACTCCAGCTCGCTGGCGCTGCCGGACCACTCAATGGCAACCATCCGGGCGTCCCGCCGTGGGTTCGGTACCGTTAATGGCTGCGCGCCCCGACTCGCCAGCCGTGCGCTGCGCAGCTGCGGTGCAGCAACGTCGACCGTAGTGATTGCGGGCTGCACGGTTGCAGCCGCAGGCAGCGCATACACGGTCGCAATGACTGTGTACACCAGCATTCCCACCAGCGTGGTCCGACGTACTGCAGGGCACCACATGTCAGCACTGTAGCGTATGCGCCACAATGATTGTGCATGACCAGATCACCGGTCTTCCCCGGCTCGTCGCTCCCGCCCGCTCCAAACGACTCGGCCCCCGGCCCGACGGCTGCCCCTTCTGTGCCGGAAACGAGGGTCATACCCCCGCAGAGATCGAGCGTGTCAGCACCGATGCGGGCGGCTGGTCCAGCCGATCCGTGCCCAATCTCTTTCCACTGGTTCCCGGACACGAAGTGCTGATCACCACTCCACGGCATGTCACCTCCGTTCGCGAGTTGACCGTCGAGGAGTGGGTATCCGCCCTGCAGCTGTGGTCTGCCCGCCACGCCCACCACACAGCGTCTGCTGCAGCAGACGAGCTCGTGCACCTGTTCATCAATGATGGAAAGGCCGCCGGCGCGTCCATTCCGCACAGTCATGCACAGCTGTTGACCATGCCTGCGACCGCGATGGGCAGCGCCCTGTCGGATCGGGCCGTTGAGAACACCACAGATGGTTGCTCGGTATGCGCAGCAGCCAGCACGATTGACCCGACGCTGATCGTCTGGCAGACCGAGGCGCTGATGATCTTTGCCAGTCCCACGCCGCGCACTGGCGGGTCACTGATTCTCTGCCCGCGCACTCACACGACCACGATTGCCGACAGCGGACACGAACAGGTTGCCCAGGCGATGCAGCGTGCATGGACGGCGCTCGACGACGGCGACGCCAACGCCTGGCTGGTTCAGCGTCCACAGCTGGGAAGTCACTGGTACATCGAACTTGTCCCCCGCGGACCCCAGCTTGCCGGTGTCGAACTCGCGCTCGGATACGGCATTGCCCCGTGGCCTGCGGAGGAAACGGCCGAGCGTGCCCGCGAGCGGATCAGTCAGCGTCAGAGCTGACGCGATCCCGATAGTTCTCTTCGTCAACGGCGATAGTGTAGATACCGCCGTTGGCGTCAATTTCCGCTTGACTGAGAAGACCATCGCGGTTGGTATCAACCACCGTCTTCAGGTAGTCGCGCAGTACCGGCCGATCAATATAGGGGCTACCGCTCGAATCCCTGTATGAGTCGTTCGTGTGATCGGCGACCCGCTCCAGCAGCGGGCGGATGTTTGCTTCTGCCAACATTCGCCAGCCCGGATTATCCGGACTTGAGTACGCTGCCTCTGGCCCGAGATTGTTATACGCGAAGTCGACTGCAAGCTCGTCCAGCACCTCGCGCACACTCTGCCCATCGTGGTTAACCGGAATCAATCGCTGCGGGTAGAACTCGTTAATCGATCGACCCTCCGGCACCCACTGGTAACCGTGCGCTGAACTCCACTCCGTCAGCTCAGTCTCGCTCACTTGAGCGTTGTTGTCGAAATCAGCGCCTGTGAACAGTTGTCCAAGTTCGTTTTGGCTGATCTTGCCATTACGATTAGCATCAGCATCACGGTAGACCAGTGTCAGATCGACGTGGTGTGGGCTGACATCGCTGCTGCCTATTTGACTTCGTGTTCCAAAGGCTTCGTCGATATTGCCGTCACTGACCATGTGGTGCGTGTATTTCTCACCGAGATAGAGGTACCGCTCACGGTCGCTGCTGATATCGATAACACCATTCGCATTTCCACCGAAAGCGTCCACCCGGTAAAGCAGATATGCACCCATTTCCGCGGGAGTTGCCGACCCGGAATTCACCGGAAATCGATGTGTGCCGCGCAGTCCGCCATCGAGCTGGTCACGGAGACTGAATTCCTCTGTACGGGTTCGCGGTGCAAAGCCGCATGCAGCAAGGCCCACCGCGCCGGCAACCAGAAGACCTGCGCCAAGCGCCAAGCCACGCACATTCATACATTTCCCCGTTTCCCGTGCCGATCTGTCCCTACCAGACCGGATTCATCACACCGGAGCACCCACCCCGGGCAGACCCCCGTCTATCGATTGGAGTCGCGCGGGCGTTCCACACGGTTCGTGGTCCGAACAAGCCCTCGCCTATGGGCCGGTGCGACACCAGAGCCTCCTGCGGCCACGTTCGTTGCCAACTCGGCACATCGCCGCACCGTTCATGGTGTCGTGATACCGAATGTCCTACCGTATGCGGTAATTACGGGTAGTCCAATGGAAAGTTACGGGAACCATGAATACCTCTTCCGTGGGGGGCGGTGCATTGCGACACCCATCCCCAGCGAATCTTCTTGTGCGCACGTACGGGTACGACCTTCGGGCGCTTGGCGCGTCCACCGTCCGCGCATCGGGACCTATGTCAGTAACAGCAGTCTTTGCTGATCATCAGCGGCAAGCCAATGCTGCGTATGCCCTGAAGGGCCTGATCGACGGTGTCCAACTATTGATCGATGGTCCACCCTCGAAGGTAGCGCAGGTGCAGCCAAGCATCGAGGGCGTTCGTCGCTTGCTTGAGTCTCATCGCGGTGTGCATGGAACCAGCCACGATGATGGGCAGCAGCTACGGGTGTATACCGAACGAACTGACACAGCTGATCACCTGGCTGCACTGCTGAAGCCCAAACTTCCCGACAACACCGTGATCGATGTTCAGGCGCTTGGCTCAATTCGTGCCGAGTAGCTCTCCGTCGCGATACACGTCCGCATGTCCTCTACAAGACCCAGGAGTACTCTCTGTGATCCCACATACAACACGTATCAACATGCTGTTCAATCCGCGGGGCTTTCTGCCTGGACAGGGTGCCCGCACGATTGAGGTTGAGGTAACACCCACGGCCAGTGGGGGATTCGAACTCGCGAATGCACGGGTTGAAAAGGGGAGTACGACCTACTTCTCTGGCGCGCGCGTTTGGCAATTCAGTACCGAACTTGGCGATCGACAGAAGTTCCCCGGGTTTGTTGGGGCAGCTGATGCAATTGCAGGAGCTGTTGGACCGCTTCTGAGCTCACTGGATACGAATCCTTCAGACCCGCCGGGGAGCAGGCCCGACTTTGGCTACCGCAGTGGCAGACTCCAGTTATGGGACGAAGACGGACACACCTTCTACGGCAGCATTGGTGATAACTCACGGCCTGCGATTCGGCAGTTGAGCGAACATCTGATGTCGCTGGCATCGCACATGCAGAAGGAGCTTCCTTCGTTCAAGGAGCAACCCGGCTGATCGCCGATTGGATTGATGGTCACAGGCATCAACCGACCGGAATTGCCTATTCGACATCCTCGTGAGGATGTGAGGGCCGGCCGTGCTCCGGGGTGACGGCGACGTCCAGGGCCTTCGACCGACAAAGCTGACCAGCCCTACGGTAACCGTTGCTTGTGAACTTCGATGGAAATCGTCACTTCTTGACCGATCAAATTGTTGACCCATAACGATGCTCGTCGATCTACCTCAGCGCGCTCCTGCTTTCCGAACTGTCCATCGATAGTTATGGATATGGTTACCCCGCCATTCTTCGCGACAGCAGAACGCACGCCCGTGACCCCGTCAATACGAGTCAGGTCGTGATCCATCGTGCTCAGAACCTCTGTTGGCGAAGGCTGACCGGAGTGAATGATAATTCGTCCAACATCGCGCGCTCGATCGTCCATGCCTCTACCTCCGGCAACCAGCGTTGCGATAGTTATAGCGATGAGTGCCAGTTTGATTGCTACTCCCTGCACGCCCGTTTGCGCCGACGCCCAGAGTTGAATTCACCGGACGAACCAAAATCACCGCCAACATACGCGAAATCAAAGCTTGCCCAGAAGTACCTTCTCCGCCAGCTCGATGCACAGCCCTTGGACTTCCGAACGTGGAGGTATGACTCGTCCTGGTTGATCTTCCAGCCGCTACACCACTGCCGCTGAAACCGTCCAGATTTTTTGCGAGACATTCGTAGGCAAACCTTACCTCGAGCCTCGAGCCACGGCGACGTACAAATTATCTCTCCATCGGCATATACCCTTGTTCCAAACCCGGCAAGCGAGTACGAGTCGACACCAGCAAATTCACCGCAAATGGTTGAACGGTGGCCCGACGGATCACTCCGCCGGATTGGGTCTCCGTCTGCGTAGTTGTAGGCACTTTGAGTGCTTCCATTGGTGGCTTCGATTGGGTCGACGCTGATGAATTTGGCTTGTGGGCGGCTGTAGACGCGTGCGCGCATCCAGTGGAGTCCGTTGCCGATGGTGGTGACTCCGTCACGACCGTTGTAGGTGTGTGCGAGTTGGTCGACGAGGGTTTGGTTGTCGGTCCAGGGTTCGCCGTACGCTGTGTAGCGGATGGTGGCTGCAAGATCCCCGTCGGATTCGCGAATCGCCACGATGTCGCCGCGTTGGCTGCGATCCAGAAAGTACGACGCGCCACCGTTCGTGAATGATGCAAGGCCTGCCTGGTCATACGTATACGAACTCACCCAACTGGTCGACCCGCTACACGTTACCGAGGCGTACTTGGTGTTACGGGTGAGGCGCTGCTGCTCGTCGTACTGATACGCATAACAGTTCGAGCCATCCACCCAAGTTTTCAACAGGTGCTCATCGCGGTACCACGCAAGCGTCAGGGTGGTGCCGGAGTTGTCTATCAGGGTGGTAGGGCGGCCGTGCTCATCCCAGACCTGATTCGCACCAGACCCACTCCACGCACTTGCGCCGCGGTAATCCTGATTCCCACGCGCGTCATAGTGGAAGTACGTTGCTGTGCCAAACCGGTCGCGTTGCACAGTCAGCTGATGCCCACACGCCGCTTCAGTAAACACCACACCACCACTCGACACCGTCCCCGACGACGCCCACGACGGCTCAGACCCCG
>CAYNNW010000073.1:0-8105 GCA_964398435.1 uncultured Gaiellales bacterium
GGGGTGGGCATGTGGTCGTTGATGCGACGCACCGCACCGGTTGGTGGCCATGCCACGTCGGTGAACCTGTCGGCTGCACGAGCCTTCGCGTACGCGGTTGACGACGCCGGCCCACGCATGAGGCCGCTCAATCCATGTTGGGGGCCTGACGCCGCTCGGCTGATGTGCCCCAACCTGAAGATGAGCCGCCCATCGAACCTGTTCAGCAAGCGGGTGCACGGGCGCACGCGCCTGATGAGCCGCAACCAGATCAACAACGTCGGTCGGGGGCCGGCAGAGCTGTACGGACGGCGCGTCTCGGCGCGGCGCATGTCAGGCGGCCAGAAGATCCAGCGACGGGGAACACGACGCAAGCTGCGCGTCGATACCGATGCACGCATGTTCTTCAAGGCGATTCCCGGCCAGTATCGGTACTGGAAGTGGGAGAACGCAGCTGCAATGGAGCTGTGGCGCATCGATGGAGCAGGCCGCCCCGTGAGTCTGGAACGAATTGGCCCGAAGACCGTGTACTGCCTGCGCGATCTGCATCACACCCGACCGGGAATGCGCAGGTCTCCGCGCGGGATGGTCTACCCGGGCTGCAATCAGAATCCGCGTCTACGCTCGGGGCGGCTGGGCATGAGTGTCGGCTGGTCCGATGCGTATCCATCCACCTACTTCGAGAACTGGGTCGATGTCACCGGGCTGCGCGGCTGCTTTGCATACCTGCACATCGGCGACCCAACCAACGTGATCATGGAGAGCAATGAGGACGACAACATCTCGTGGGTCACCGTGCGGCTTCCGTACACCGGATCGAGCAGGGGATGCCCGGGCGCGAAGGCCCTGCCAAGTACCCCGGGGGGAACGTACTGATGCCCGAATTGACATCAGATCCGCACGGCCCCGAGCGAACTCGCTGGACACTGAGCGAGGGCGGCGACAGTGTCAGTCGGCTGGATGTCGTCGACCTGCACATTCATGTCGGCGGGGACGAGACACTGTCAGTCGCCGGGATCGGCGATGTCTATACCCCTGAGGAATTCCGCGGCAAGGGATATGCAACCACGATGCTGCGCGGCGTGGTTGAGCGACTACAGCGCGGCTCGGCGGGGGCGGTGATGCTCAGCGGCATCGAGCACTTCTACAACCGGCTCGGCTTCGCACCCTGCGGTGCCCACTTTGCCTTGACGGTGGCACTGACAGATGGATCTGGCAAGCTGATGCCCGGCATTCCCAGCGCAGTCGACGCGCGACTTGCGACACCCGACGACCTCGCCACCATTGAGGCTCTGTACGAACGTGCCTCGGCACACCTGGTGGGAAGTGCAGTTCGTCCGCGTGACGGTCGCACCTGGTCGCGACTGCAGGCGAGCCTGAATCCTGGCGGGGTCATAGGGCCGTGGCCGGATAAGCGACACGCACTCCCACCCTGGCGCGGATCTGACTGCCTGCTGGTCTTCCGTGGTGGCGAGGCAGTTGCGTATGCCTGGCGGTCAGTCGGACACGGCGCGATCGACTACCTGCAGGTCGAGCACTCGGGCGATTTTGTGATCGGCGACGCCGCAGCAATCGACGAGGATGCGGGCGACCTGCTGCTACGCGCCACAACGGACTGGGCCCTGGAACACGGTGGGCGGGACATGCTGTTCGGCACGCCCGGCTACCGCAACGTAAGAATGTCGGTTCCGGACGCGCACCCGGCTGCCATTGCCGCGCGACACTGGCGTGGCACACATGCTCGGCACACCAACCCCGTGGGCGGACGGCTGATTCGCGTGCTGGACGGGGCACGGCTCCCCGAGCCGCTTCGCTCGATCGCACAGTCCCAGCCCGACGGGACCGCCGAGACCGCAGCCGTCGCACGCTGGCTGGCAGACAACGAGTGTTGGCTCTCACTGGCAGACGAGTTCTGATGGATCGGACGTACATGGCAGGTTCCGCGCGCGCCCTCGTGGCGGCACTGTCGTGCGTGGCGGGCATGATGCTGGCGGTGCCGACGACTGCATCTGCAGGATCCTTCTCCGTGCGCTGCGCGCTGGCCAAACGCGCCAGCGATGACCCGATCGTCCACCCACACCACGAGGGTGCATCGCACCGCCACGACTTCTACGGCTCGCGCGCGGTCAGCGCCCATGCCGATGCGGAGAGCATGCGTGCTGGTCGAACCAGTTGCGGCGACTCGGCTGACACGGCTGGGTATTGGCACCCAATGCTGCGTGTACGCGGCCGTGCACGGCGGGGCGTACTGACCGCGTACTACTCGCGAGGTGGCAAGCCCACGGTCGATCCATTCCCACAGGGACTCAAAATCGTCGCCGGCAACCCCGAGGCAACAGCCCGACAGTCGACCCGGATCGTCTGGTGGAGCTGCCAACGACCCGGCCACGAATCCGCCCGCGCCACGCGGCATTCACGACCGCCGCGCTGCCGACGCGGTCGACGCCTGGCGGCTGCGGTGGCATTCCCTGATTGCTGGAATGGCTGGACGTTGGACAGCGAAGATCATCGTTCGCACCTGACCTACTCGCGCTCGGGACGCTGCCCGACGTCGCATCCGGCACCGCTTCCGCGGCTGGTCGTCCAGATCATCTGGCCGACGCGCCCGAAGCGGGCAGCACAGGTGTCGCTGGCATCGGGATCCTGGTTGACGATGCACGCCGACTTCTGGAACACGTGGCACCAGGCCCCACTGCGACGCCTGACGCGCACCTGCCTCAACGAGAACCGTGACTGCGGCCTGATAGAGCGCTGAAGCCGCGGCAGCACGCGGTCGGCATGCCTAACGACCTCATGGCGGCTGGAAAATGTGCCGATACCAGCACCATGCCCGCACGCATGGGACAATTGAGGCGCGCAGCGGACCACGGGTTCACCCTGGTCGAGTTGCTGGTCGTGATGATCATCATTGCGATCCTCATGGCCGTTGCCATTCCCCTCTACACCGGCCAGCGCGACAAGGCGCATGTCTCCAATACCAAGGTCGCCATCCGTCACATGATGACCTGGATCGAAGGCTGCGCCGTCGGCAACGAGGGTGCATACACGCTGTGCGGACCGCACGCGCTCAAGGCAGACGACGGTGGCCTGTTCGGTGACATTACCCGCCGCGGCAACGATCTCTGGTTCTGCGACAAGGGGCGAGATACCTGGCCTGGCGAATCGGCCACATACAGTGGCAACCTGAAGCAATTCATGCCACGGGGAGCAAACTGCAATGCTGCGCCGGCGGCGGGGGCCAATGGCTATCCGCCATGGAGTGGTGTGCCAGGACACACGCTGTGGCAGGTCTACCTCGATGAGTACTGGATCTCGATGAACACGCCACTTGTTCGTGCAGGCGGACAGAAGAGTGTCGTCACGTTCTTCATTCACCACGATGCTGATGGCGACAAGCGCGGCTGCCGCGTGGGTCGCGACTGGAATATCAACCAGACGACGGGCCCGGTAGCAACCGAGGTGCTGAAAGCGTACTGCCCGCTGCACGCGTCTGACCGGGCCTGGTAGGCAGACCGACCGGCATCCCGCAGCGTCGGCTACGGCAGGACGTCATCCGAGTCGCCGCGTTGCCGCTTGGCACGCTCGGTGTGCAGCACCAGCAGGATCACCAGGGCCACCGGGATTGCCTCGAACACGGCGTACGAGGCGCAGCGCGCAGCCGTGAGCCAGGGGAAGAACACGAGGTGGCCGGCAAACAGCACCGCGAACGCCAGCGCATACCCGAACGCCAGCTGCACTGGCACGGAGGAATCCTCGAGCCGAACCAGCAACCTGCGTGCGCCCCCGGGTGGGGCAGCCGGACCGGTGTCATCCTGCTCAGAGCTCATGAAAAAGAAGTGTAGTCCGTGATGCTCGATGTCGATGCGGGTAGGGCAGTGGCAGCCACTGACGTTTCCATGCGAGGTGCACGATGAGCGCAGACCCGACGACGACACATGACGGTTCCGTATCCCCCAACGGCACGCGGCCGGCGTCAGCCATAGATTCCAGCGCAGGTGGGGAGCGCTTGCTGGTTCACAACCCTGCCACGGGTGAACGGGTCGGCTCGCTGCCGCTGACCGGTAAGAAAGACGTCTCGGGCATCGTCCAGCGAGCGCGCGAGGCGCAGGAACACTGGGCCACCTCACCGCTGGAAGCGCGCGAGCGGCTGCTCCGCCGCTACCACGACCTGGTGCTGTCCCGGATGGATCTGATCCTCGACACGATTCAGGGCGAGTCGGGCAAGGCCCGCCGCGATGCGCTGACGGAGGTTGCGTCGATCGCCGGTACAGCCCGCTACTACGCGGTCCACGGGGCGAAGCATCTGCGGGAACGTGCGGTCAATCCAGCAGTTCCACTGCTGACCAACGCACGTGTCCGCCGACTGCCCTGGGGCGTTGCCGGCATGATCACGCCCTGGAACTACCCGTTCCTGGTGGGCAGCGGCGACTGGCTGCCAGCGCTGCTGGCGGGAAATGCGGTTGTCTCCAAGCCCAGCGAACTGACTCCGATGAGCGCGGCACTGAGCCGCGAACTGCTGATCGAGGCCGGACTCGACGAGAACCTCGTGCAACTGGTGTACGGCCCCGGCGAGATCGGCACCGAGCTGATCAAGCACGTCGACCACCTGAGCTTCACTGGCAGCAGCGCGACCGGCAAACTGGTCGCAGCGGCGGCCGCCAAACGCATGCTGCCGGTTTCACTGGAGCTCGGCGGCAAGAACGCGATGCTCGTGCTCGAGGGGGCGAATGTACGGAGTGCGGTCTCGGGGCTCGTCAGCGGGGCATTCCACAATTCGGGGCAGACGTGCATCTCGATCGAGCGCATCTACGTCGTCGACTCGCTGTACGACGAGTTTGTGCAGCTCGCCGCCGAGCAGGCCCGCGCAACCCGCCTGGGCTGGTCCAGTGGCTGGGATATGGATATGGGGAGCCTGATCAGCGTCGACCAGGCCGACAAGGTTGAATCGCACGTCGCCGGCGCGCTGGAGCACGGCGCCAGCGCAGTTGCCGGCGGAGCACGTCGACGCGACCTGGGAGATGCGTTCTTTGAGCCGACCGTGCTCGTTGATGTGACCTCCCGCATGAAGGTATGCAGCGAGGAGACGTTCGGACCGGTGATCTCGGTGTTCCGCGTTGCCGACACCGAAGAGGCGATTGCGCGTGCGAATGACAGCCAGTACGGGCTGAATGCATCGGTGTGGGCCCGCTCCCAACGCGAGGGACGAGCAGTCGCGCGGCAGCTGCGCGCGGGCAGCGTCGGTGTCAATGCGACGCTCTTGATCTACAACACCTTTGATGCGCCGATGGGTGGTATGGGCAGTAGCGGTGTCGGTCGGCGGCACGGCTCGTACGGTGTGCTGCGATACACACAGGACCAGTCGATCGTGGGCAGCTTTGCCCGCTGGGGCGGCTATGAGGGGATTCCGCGCCTGGTCACCAGCGATCGGCGTGCTTCGGCACTGAAAGCCTTGCTGCGTGCATGGCGGCACGTGCCCGGCATGCGTTGATACAACGCGACTATGGCTGCGGGAGCTGCTCAGCGACTATCCGCTGCGCGACGGACTCAGCCTCACGCTCCATCCAGTGTGAATCATGGATGTGGTCGCCGATCGGCTCGCGCCGATCCGGCGGGACGGCCGATCCGGGAAGTCGCTCGCGAATCCATGAGGCAAGACCAGTGGCGAGTGCACCAACCCGCAGATGTGGGGCGACGACGAATCCCTGAACGTACGTGCCCAGGTATCGCCGCGTGCGGTCCAGGTCGCTGTCGCCACCGAAGCGCCGCCACTGCACCACGTGCGCCAACTCGTGCGTCAGCCAACGGCGAAACTTCCAGCTGACGATATTGCGCAGCTCCGACTCCCCCTGCACATACACGTCGCGACCGATCGTGACCGCATTGCGCGCGATGGAGGCGCCAGGCCCCCCCACGTACAGACGCGCCTCGCGCAGGTCTGCTGCCACCTGCATCAGCGGCACGTGAAGCTCTCGCGACAGGGCGGGACCGAGGAGCCCTTGATGCACCGCCGTCAATGGCTGTCCATTGCCGCGCTCGCGTGTTCCGCGAAAGGCGTCGATTCCGCCACGCAGCAGCCCGTCGACACGTGCCGAGCGAACGATTCGCAGCTCTGCGGGAGTCCATCCGGGAAGCTCGACGGCCCCGCTTCGGGCCGGTGCACTCGCATCCAGCGGTGTGCGGCTGACGTTCAGCTGTGGCAGTGCGGGTACCTGCATGGCAGCGCACAGCATAGTGGTGGCTGGCACTGCCCGCGGCGACGCTGCGCCCCCGAGACGACCGCCGCCCGTAGGATCACCCCCATGATCGATGCTCCCCCACTGAAGCGACGCGCCGACCGACAGCGCCGTGCCGCCCTGATCGGCTTTCCGATGGACCTCGGCGGCAACACCCGCGGTGTTGATATGGGTCCGTCTGCAATCCGCCTGACGGAGCTGGCACTTCGCCTGGCCGAGATTGGAATCGAGACAACCGACCTCGGCAACGTGCTGGTACACACGCGAGCGCTCGTGGAGGCCGGACAGCCCGACGCGCACTTTCTCAATGAGATCCTGCGTGCGGCAGATTCGGCGGCGGAGATGACCCAGGAAGCGCTGTCGATGGGCGCGATGCCGATCGTCCTGGGCGGCGACCACTCGGTTGCCATTGGCAGCCTCTGGGGCATGGCGCAGAGTTCAGGGCCCGGGGGAGTCATCTGGATCGACGCCCACGCCGACCTGAATACACCCGCGACCTCGCCCAGCGGCAATGTCCACGGCATGCCACTCGCTGTGGCACTCGGTCTCTGTGCCGATGATCCACGATTTCGCAGCCCCTCATGGCCCGAACGAAGCGTCTTGCCGCAGCACACGGTGCTCGTCGGCATCCGCGATCTGGATCCCGGCGAACGCGAGTTCCTGCAGCGCCCCGATGCTCCCCGGGTGTTCACGATGGCCGAGATCGACCGACGCGGAATTGCCGCCGTCGCCGAGGAGGCGATTTCGATCGCATCCGGCGCTCCGTTCCTGCACGTGTCGCTCGACATGGACGCCGTTGATCCCAACGACGCTCCGGGAGTGGGCACGGCGGTTCGAGGCGGACTCAGCTATCGCGAGGCACACACCCTGCTCGAGACCATCGCCAGCAAGGCGCAGATCGACAGTGCCGATGTGGTCGAGGTCAATCCGGTACTCGACGAGCGCAACCGCACAGCTCAGCTGGCAACCGAGCTGACCTGCTCCCTGCTCGGCAAGACAATCCTCTAGACGTTCCGGGGCCTAGCTGGTCGACTGACGCGGCAGATCCGGCAGGATTGCCGGGGCAACGGTATTGGTTGCCAGCAGCATGCCGCCCAGATATGCATAGCCGTGTCGCAGGATCTTCAGCTCGGTCGGCGTCACGTTCTTCTTGACGGCGCTGTAGAGCACCGTCAACGGCACCAGCGCCAGGAATGACAACGGGTTGAGTACTGAATCCGGCCCGGAGAACATGTTGCGGGCTTCGACCCGATCGATGTAGCCCGAGTGGGGGTCGTTCTTGGATGGCATCCGATCGAACTTGTTGTCTGCTGCGATAGCCACGCCGACAGCCGTTGCTCCGCCCAGACCCATCGTTGTGGCGAAGCGGAACATCTGCGAGGCAATGGGGCGCACGCCCTCCTCTGCAACGACGGTCGCCACGGTCCGTGCTGACTCCGCTGCCGCCCGGGCTGCTCCAGGTACTGGCCCGATTCCCATCAGACACCCCCCATCCGCTGCGCCTCAGTTGAGACAGCGTCCTGGAACTTCGGGGTGACGAATTGCGAGAACGCTGCCGAGCCAACGGCGAGGCTGTAGATCGGAACCAGCCCGCGTGCCAGATCGTCGTACTGGCCGGTGGCAAATTGGGCTCCGGCCGTCAACAGGACGAAGGCGGCGGGTGCTCCAAAGCCGACGCGAGCCTGCTTCAACCAGGTCTCTTTGTCGCTGGGCGTACCGTCAGCGTGCGGCGCACCGTCCTTGAGCATCGCGACACCCAGCGTGGCACCGCCGGTCACCAGCATGCCGGCACCGACGTGCATCATGATCGACACCGGGCTGTTGCGCGGAATGTGCTTTGAGAATTCCAGCGCGTCGCGGCCCTCCCCCCGCGGCCACGTCAGCCGCCATCCC
>CAYNNW010000074.1:0-6572 GCA_964398435.1 uncultured Gaiellales bacterium
GAAATTTGATTCGACGGCACGGACAGAACTGCGATCGGATTCGACAGCTGATCCGCGAAAACGGCGATCTGCGTGAGCGCATTCACCCCGACCGACCGTACATTGCAGCGGAAGTTGTAATCGCCTGGCAGGAGGAAGGGGCCTGTAGCGCGGACGACATCCTGCACCGCAGGACACGTCTTGGACTGGAAACTCGCGACGGTGGCGAAGCAGCGCGCGAGATCGTTGAAGCTTTGGCCGATAGCGTGCTTGAGGCCTGAAATGCCACTGGCCACGCCGGGTGGCGTGGCCAGCGACCTGCAGGTACCGCATACGGGATTCGAACCCGTGCTACCGCCGTGAGAGGGCGGCGTCCTAGGCCTCTAGACGAATGCGGCAGGCTGCGGAATCATAACTGATCATTGCCGAGTCCGATTCGGTGAGGCAGAATCCACAGTTATGCACGAACAGCGCTTTCCCGAATCGACAGAATCTCCCGACGCCCGAACCGCGCGAGCGCTGAAGGCACTTGAGCTTGAGGACTCCGCCGGCCGCGGGCGACGGCCGGACTCGCCGGCAGCCCCGTGGGGCATGTGGGAGGACTATCGAGCCGACGCCGATGATTCAACCGCTCAGTTGGTGGGTGGCTATTTCGCAGCGTCGGGGGTCGTCTTTGGGCTTGTATCGCTGGCCGTGATGCCGCTGCTGTTCGCGTTCCTCGCCTTTGTCGGGATTACATTCGGGACGATTCTTGGCGGTCGGAACCAGCAGAAGCTGAACTTCATCGCGATGATCGTTGCGTCGGCGTGCTTCCTGGTTGGCATGAGCTTTGCTCTGGCAATGGAGCGCCCGGTCTTCCCCTTCTAGTCGGGGCCTACTCGCCAAAGTGGGCGAGCGATGCTTCAAGCTCCTCATAGAGCGAGCTGAGTGAGTGTTCGAGCTGCCCATGTTGCTCGAGTGCTGCCGCCGACTTCTCGGGTGACGTGTAGACATCCGGGTCGAGCATCTGCTCCGCGATACCGGCAAGTGCCGCTTCGGCTGATTCGATCTCGCGTTCAATCGTAGCGGGGCGCCGTACGCGGACAGCGGATCCGGATCGACGACCTGCGCCCTTGCGGCGACGTCGCTGCCCCGACGACGTAGCGGAGGATGACCCGGAGGTGGCTTCTACGGTCGTCGAGGGGCGCTTGGACTCTTCGGATCGTTGTGCATCGGACGGCAGTGCGCCAGACGGCCCAGTGGTTGGCGGCCGGCCGACGAGGATTTGCTCAGCCTGATCGTAGCCGCCCGTGCAGGTTGTGATCTGCTGTTCGTCAAGCAGCAATACGCGAGTCGCGACTCCTTCAATCAGTGCACGGTCATGACTGATCAGCAGGACCGTTCCGTCGTACTCGGCCAGGGCGGCTTCCAGCGCCTCGCGACCCTCGAGGTCGAGATGATTGGTTGGCTCGTCCAGGAGCAACAGATTGCATGCCCCGGTCAGCGCCGCGGCCATCAGCACGCGTCGTCGTTCGCCGCCTGACAGCTCCTGAACGAGCCGTTCCGATTCAGGGCCGCTGAATCCGAACAGGCCCAGCAGCGACATCGCTTCACGCGTGCCAATTGAGGGTTCGGCCAGCCGCATGTTTCCCAGCAGACTGAGATCGTCGCGCAATTCCGAATCGTGTTGGCTGACCAGTCGCGCGACTGTTCCATAGCCAACCCGAATTTCCCCGCCTCGCTGCGCGTCCGGAGCAGGCACGAGCGGCAGACAGGCCGCGGCCAGTGCCTGGAGCACGGTTGACTTGCCTGAACCGTTCTTGCCGAGCAGCGCGATCTTTTCGCCGCGTTCCACGGCCAGGTCGGTAGGCGTGATCAGTGTTCGCGACGGAAAGCCAAGGTCGAGCCCGCGCACGTCGAGCGGCAGCCGTCCGCTGCGCGGGGGCGTCGGAAGCCGGAATGAGACACCACGCCGCGAGCGCAGGTCGGCATAAGCCGGAACATCCGACCGGAGCTTTTCCAGTGTCTTCGCGCGGCTCTGGGCCTGTTTCGAGCGCGTTCCTGCCCGAAAGCGAGTGACGAAGCGTTCCAGTCGCACGACCTCTGACTGCCATCGCTCCAACTGCCGCCCATGCGTGGCGGCCTCGAGCGCCTGTTGTGCCCGGTACTCAACGAACGACCCCGGGAAGCAACGCGCCCGTCCGTCTGAGACTTCGATGACCGAGGTACACAGTGACTCGATGAACCAGCGATCGTGGCTGACAACGACCAGTGATCCGTTTCGTGCGCCGAGATACTCTTCCAGCCAGGCGATCGACGCGATATCCAGGTGGTTTGTCGGCTCGTCCAGCAAGAGGATGTCCGCGTCGGCGGCGAGCACGCGAGTCAATGATGCTCGTGTCAGTTCACCGCCGGAGAGCGTGTCGAGCGACTGGTCGTGCTGCTCGTCAGTAAAGCCCAGTCCGCGCAGCACCTCAATGACGCGGTGGTGCCATGCCTCGCCGCCAAGCGCGTCGTATCTGTCGCGAACCTCTCCGTAGGTCTTCAGGGCACCGTCGTCCCCGGCACCCATTCGATGCTCCAGCTCGCGCAATTCCTGCTCGAGCGCAACCATCCGGCGCGGCGCAACGTAGTCGACCAGCTTCTCGCTGGTCCGTGGTGGTCGCTGATCATGGAGCTCGATGTGCAGGTGGGCTGGAACATGGACGTCACCTGTGGATGGCGTAAGCGCGCCCGCCAGCACTCGGAGCAGCGTCGTCTTGCCCGCTCCGTTGGGACCAACAAGTGCTACCCGATCGCTCGGCTCGAGCGTCACGGCGAGGTCGGAGAACAGCACCCGCTGCCCGAGCTCGACGCCCAGTGATGTTGCAACGAGGTCTGCCACGTCGCGCCCATCGTAGCCCACCTGTGACAAGCGAGGCCAGTTTTCCGACAGACAGACAGGGATGACGAGCATTGCGGGACATCGACGTTGTGACGCACAGTGGCTGACGCTGCCATTGATGCTGGTCTTCGCCCTGCTGATTGCAGGGTGCGGCGGTGGTTCCGGCGGCGCTGCAACCGCAGCCGACGAGGATGCCGGTCCGCCCCAGTCGGGCGGAAACATCACGATGGGAATGGATCAGGAACCCCCATGCGTCAACCTCTTCCACGTGTGTGGTGGCATGGCGGCCGCAGGAATGATGGTCAGTCCCCTGTTCGAGCCGATGATTGGCGTCAATGACAAGGGCAAGCGGTATCCCGTCGTCGCAACGAGCATTCCAACCACCAAGAACGGGGGAGCCCGAGTTGTTGGAGGCAAGCTGATCGTCACGATCGGCATTCACGAGGATGCGGTCTGGAGTGACAACAAGCCACTGACATGTGAAGACCTCAAGTTCACCTGGAAAACGATCATGGATGATCGCTGGATGATTGGCAGTCGACTGGGATGGGACAAAGTCGAGTCCGTCGAATGCCCCAATCGCAAGCTGGCGGTCTACACGTTTTCCGAGCCGTACGCACCGTATCTGAGCATTGTCGGCAGCACCCCGCTGCCCAAGCACGACCTTGAGGGCAAGGACTTCAACACCTATTGGCTGGCACGGATTCCCGTCAGCAATGGCCCATTTGTGTTCGACCACTGGACCAAGACGGTTGAGTATGTCGTCAAGCGCAACCCCAATTACTGGCGGCGTGGCAAGGAGAAGAAGCCGTATCTCGACACCATCACCTACAAGTTCATTCCTGATACGAACACGCTGAAGATCCAGGTGCGAACCGGTGAGGTTGACTGGATCACGCCACCGCCCGACACGAACCTGATCGATGAAGTCAAGAGCTTCCCTCGTGCGCGATTCCAGTCAGTGCCCGGCGGCTATTGGGAACACTTCGCCATGCAGAACGAGCACTGGGCGCTGAAGGATCCGAACGTTCGCAAGGCAATCGCACATGGACTGAATCGGCCGCAGCTGACGGACACGGTCCTGCGAAAGCAGGTAACGCCGCTGCAGGCGACGGTCATGCCCTTCCAGACCGAGTATTACGACGATTTCTGGGGCGAGTACGACTACAACCCAGCCAAGGTGAAGATGTACCTTGAGAAGGCCGGGTTCAAGAAGTCGGGGACGTACTACACCAAGGGCGGCAAGGTCCTCGAGATCACCTTCAAGTCAACGGCCGGCAACGTGCTGCGCATGAAGGTTGCACAGTTGCTGCAGGAGAACTTCCGTCGCCTGGGCATCAAGATGAACATTGCAATGGAAGTGCCGCCGGTGCTGTTCGCGCAGACCCTTCCGTCGGGCTCATATGACGTTGCCGAGTGGGCATCGGGCAGCGGTGTTGACCCCGATCAGACCGGCCTTTTCGCCTGTGACCAGATTCCCACAAAGAAGAATCAGTTCCAGGGCAACAACAACTATCGCTACTGCAACGAGAAAGTTACCGAGCTGTTCAAGACGGCAGACCGATCGATCGACGTTGCAGAGCGTGCGCGACTGATCAAGGAAGCAGAGTCACTGATGGCAAAGGACGTGCCGCTCGTACCGCTGTATCAGCGGCCCGAGACCGTTGTGTACACGGCCCGTGTTCACGGCGTGATCAACAACCCGCTGGGCGGGCAACTCTGGAATGTCGAAGATTGGTGGGTGAGTGACTGATGCTCGGACTCATCTTCAGACGAGTGGTTCTTGCTGTCCCAACACTGTTTGTTGTCAGCATCCTGATGTTCTTCCTGCTGATGGTCGGGCCGAACCCGCTTGAGCAGCTCAAGCAGAATCCCAACATCCGGCCTGAGGACATCAAGCGACTGACCAAGCAGTACGGCTGGGACAAGCCGATTTCGACGCAGTACGTCATGTGGGCCAGCAAGGCCGTGCACGGCGATCTTGGTGACAGCATCATCTTCCAGCGACCGGCGACTGAGGTCATCGGGGAGCGGCTTCCGCTGACTCTGACACTCACTGGAATGTCGATGATCTTTTCACTGATGATTGCAATTCCGATCGGTGCGTACGTTGCCATCCGGAAGTATTCACGCGCCGACTATCTTGCAACACTGATGACGTTCGCGATGATGGCAACGCCAAGCTTCTTTCTTGCCCTCCTGTTGCAGGTAAGCGCACTGAAATTGCAGGACATCTTTGGTGGAACACTGATCTACAACACCGGTGGTGCTCCGAGCTGTGCTGCGGAATGGACCTGCTTCGTGCAGGGACCAATCGATTTCCTGCAGCACATGGCGCTGCCGGTTGTGGCGCTTTCAATGTTGCAGATTGCAGGCTGGAGCCGCTACCAGCGCAGCGAGATGTTGAATGTTCTCAACAGTGATTTCATCAAGTGTGCCGTTGCCAAGGGAATTCCGCAGCGACGTGTATACATCCGGCACGCGATGCGCAACACGATGCTTCCGATCGTGACCATCGTTGCACTGGACGTCGCAATGCTGTTTGGCGGGGCAACCATTACCGAGACGGTCTTTGGTCTGCCCGGCATGGGAACGCTGCTGTTGGCATCAGTCAACCAGCGTGATGTCGTTGTAGCGCTTGCCATCATCATGATCGGGACGGTGTTGGTACTGATCATGAACACCGTTGCCGACATCCTGTACGGCGTGCTCGATCCGAGAGTGAGGGTCAGCTGATGGCTGCGGGCGCAACACCGATGCCGCAGGGCCTGCCGGGGAGGCGGGCAGCCGGACGTGCGCAGGCGATTGATCCACTCGACGCCCGCATTGGGCAGGGCGCAGACCCGGTCGCTTCAACGCCCGAACGATCACAGTTCGAAATGTTCTGGGATTCGTTCAAGTCCCATCGCGCTGCCCTGATCGGCCTGTGCACGATGACAATTATGGTGCTCGCGTGCATTCTGTTGCCGTTCGTGCTGCCGGCACCATCGGAGATCGACACCGAGATCCTGCGCGCAACGCCCCCGAGCGCCTCGCATCCGCTGGGAACCGATTCGCTGGGGCGCGATGTGCTGTCGCGGCTGGTCAATGCGGGACGCACGTCGCTGTCCATTGGCTTCTTCGTGGCGATCATCGGTGCCGCCGTTGGCAGCGCCGTTGGTGTTGCATCCGGATACTTCGGTGGTCGCGTCGACGGATTCATGATGTGGCTGGTCAACGTGCTGATGACGATTCCGACCCTGCCACTGCTGATAGCACTTGCCGTGCTGGTTGCCAATCCCGATTCCGCACTGGGAGCGATCTTCGGTGCAGTGCCGGAAGCCGGGCGCATCATCATCGTCCTGGCACTGCTGGGATGGATGGGGATCAGCCGCGTCGTCCGCAGTCAGGTGATGAGCCTCAGCAAGCAGGAATTCTGTGAAGCGGCGCGTGCGCTTGGCGCCGGGCATTCACGCATCATGCTGGTCCACATTCTGCCGAACACTGTTTCGGTCGTTGCGGTGTTCACAACGATGGCAGTTGCGGGTGCGATCATGTCCGAGAGCGCGCTCAGCTTCCTCGGCGTGGGTGTCAGCCCGCCGACGGCGACGTGGGGCAACATGCTCAACGAGGCGCGTGACCTGTTCACGATCCTGCAGTACTGGTGGCTGACCTGGTTCCCGGCCATCGCGATCTTCATGACCGTGCTCAGCGTCAACTTCATCGGAGACGGGCTGCGGGACGCATTCGA
>CAYNNW010000074.1:6582-8091 GCA_964398435.1 uncultured Gaiellales bacterium
CAGAAGCGCTGAGCGCTCGGCCCTGGAGATGCGCTGGGGGGCCGTGAGACCCCCCGTGCAATCGGACTTCCTGTAGTGATTCGATCGGCGATCCAGCTAGTTGGTACGGCGTCTACCAGTGCTGGTATCGAATCGTGTGTGGCTGCTGCCCTGGGGCGGCGGTGCCAACTTCCTGTTGGCTCCCCCGGCGCTGCTCACAACCTGATCGTACGACGCCATCTAGGTATGTGTGTGGGCAGAACTACCTAGGTTATGGCCACCTTGTTCTCGATCACGGTGACCTAGGTAGGTAACTCGCCCACATCGGGTACGAGTGATGCGACTGATACAACGGTGTCGAGCGGGGAGCCGTCGTGATGGAGAGTTCAGTTGCCGCATATCCGGAGGCCAGTCTCGATGCGCGACAGGTACACGACCTGCTCGAGCTGCTGAAGCCTGCCGGTCCATCGGGGTTCGAGTCGCGGGCCACTGCCGTCTGGGCAGATACGGCGCGCGGATTTGCCGACGTCCGCATTGACCCGCTTGGGACGGCGTTTGCACGCGTCAATACCGGAGCGGCCCGACGGATATCACTGACAGGCCATGTCGACGAGATCGGTCTGATCGTCAACCGTATTGATGAGCGTGGCTTCCTGCGCTGCACGAATATCGGAGGCTGGGATGTCGCCGTACTCGTGGGCCAGCGTGTTCGGATCCTGACGAGGGATGGCAACGACGTCGTGGGGGGAATCTCCCGCGGTGCTGTTCATCAGCTTTCGCCGGACGCCCGCAAACGGTCTCCGGAGATCAAGGACGTCTGGATTGATATCGGTGCGATCGACGGTGATCACGCTCGATCGCTGGTCACGATTGGAGACCCGGCCGTCGTTGACGTCGATCCTGTACGGCTTGGGGAGCGGCGATTGATGGCGCGCGCACTCGACAATCGTGTTGGGGCATTCATCTCGCTCGAGGTGGCACGCGCGTGCTCGGGCGTTGTTGACGTGGAGGTCGTTGCTGTCGCCAGCGTTCATGAGGAGACAGGCGGTGCCGGCGCGATCACGTCTGCGGCGTACCTGCAGCCGGATGCGGCGGTGGTCATCGACGTGACGACGCCATCCGATACCCCGCTCGGGCTTGATGCGGGTGAGTACGTGCTCGGAAAGGGGCCGATCGTGACGCGCGGAGCGTCGACGACAACGGCGATCGCCGATTCGATCATGCATGCGGGCGAGCAGCGCAGCATTCCCTTCCAGCGTCGCGGTCTGGGCATTCGGACTGCGACCGATGCGGACTGGGTGACGCGTGCCGGACACGGCGTGCCGACCGGACTGATCAACGTTCCAGGGCGCAACCTGCATTCACCGGTCGAGATCGTGGATCTTGGCGATATCCGGCATGCAATCGACCTGCTGACCGGGTGGATCGAGGATATGGCTGTCGCCTGGGGATGAAGCCTCCACGAGGTGACTGCCGCCCGCGACGGCTGTGGTTGCAACAATCTCGGGTATGACGATCGCTCTGGTCCCG
>CAYNNW010000075.1:0-8066 GCA_964398435.1 uncultured Gaiellales bacterium
ATGCCGTCTGGAGTGGAGCTCGGGACTATCAGGAGCGTTGCCTGTTCGGAGTGGGGCCGGACAATGTGTGTCGCTTCTGGTCGTTTACATCGGATGGGAAACAGTCCGATGGAGTGCACGTGACTGCCGAGGATCTGTCACCGGAAGCCATCGTATTTCAGGCCGAGATGCCGGCTGGAACAGCCCGCTTTGCCTATTGGGCGGGCGAAACGCCAGGGAGCATGGTGTTCGCCGTCGAATCGCGCACAAGAAAGGGCTGGAACCGCTTTCTTGAGCATCAGTACGTACGGCGCGTCGATTGACTCGGGTGCCTCGGCCAATCAGGCCGAGGCACCCGAGTACTGACGCAGTCCAGTCGCCCAGACGATTCGTGACAACACCAGCATGGTTGCTGACGCGCCAATGGCAATCGCAACCGTGCTCGCATCGATACCGTGGGTCAGCGTACGCGCTGGCAGCGTGACGCTGAGCCCGACAGGAACCACGAACGTCAGCGCGTGACGCATTGCCGGCGGGTACATCGACACCGGCCAGCGGCCGCTGTCGAATACGCACCGCGCGATATCGAGGAGCTCGCCGGTCTTGACGAACCAGAATGTCAGGCTCGCCAACATGACCCACGTCGCGTACAACGCGGCCAGCCCGGCAGCAGTAACCACCAGACACTGACCAACGGCAACCGGACTGACCTCAACACCAGCCCTGCTGACGCCCGCTGCGATCACACCAAGACCAACGATGACATCGATCGTCTTCCATGGATCCAGGCCCTGGAAGCTGACGACCACCTGCGTATCAACAGGCTTCAGTACGGCAAAGTCCAGTGTTCCCAGGCGAACCTGCTGCATCAGCAGCTTGAGGCCAGGTTGGATTGCTGTGCCGATGATCCCGTTGACCGCCAGAAAGAAGCCAACCAGAACCAGAAGTCCATCGGCCGACCAGCCATTGATCTGGTTTCCGTGTGAGAACACAACTCCCAGCGACACAAGTGCCAGCGTTACGCTTGCACCGGTGTGCAGGAGCTGCAGGGCCAGATGTGCCCGGTACTGCATTTCGTGCAGAACAGCCACACGGAAGTAGACCAGCGGTATCCGGATGATATGTGCCAGTCGCATCATGATCATTCACCTCCTTTCGTTGTTATGAACCAACCGCGCTGAAGCGCCGAGACGCGGCCTTCCAGGTGACGTGGAATCCGGCCCATGACAGAGCCACCCACGTTGCCTGCATGGCGAAGCCGACGGCGATCTCGTTCGGGGACAGCTGTCCCGTGGCGAGTCGAGCCGGGAACTCCACGATCCAGCGGAACGGCAGTACCGATGCGACTGCGCGCAGCCAGTCCGGCATTACAGCCATCGGTGCGAACGTCCCGCTGAACAGGATGAACAGCACGTGGTAGCCGTTGACGAGTGCTGATACCCGCACGATCCAGAAGGCCGTGCAGGCAAGCATTGCCTCGACAAGTGCCCGGATCAGCCAGGCCATTCCGAGCGCCGGTACCAACAGCAGCCACTCGACTGCCGCTGTATGGAACTCGGCACCGAACCACCACGCAACCGCTACCGCGATCGGGGTCTTGATGCTCATCGAGAGCACCTTGACCGCGGCATTGTCAGCGAGATCGTCGTGCACCGGATGGACGGGGCGCAGCAGGTAGCCAGCGAAGGTTCCTTCGCCGATCCGCCACGCCCACATCCAGACGGTCCAGGTGTGGGTCAGCTCGTTGATCAGCATCACCATGACGAAGTACGCGACGAAGTCGGCGCGTGCCCAGCCATCGACACTCCCGCCGCTCGAGGCGGCGACGGCACTCCATACAGAGAGTGCCACCGCCACCTCGACAAGGCCGGCGATCTGCCACATTGCGATCATTGCGCGGTACTGCAGAACGTGGGCCAGATGCAGGCGCATCCAGCTTGCGTACATGTCTATGAGTCGCTTCATGACGAATCACCTCCTTCGTTGGGCGCTGTGTGTGATGCCAGTGCGTACACCTGCTCGATGACGTCCTCAACCGAGGGGTCGCCAACGGACAGGTCATGGATGCCACCTGTTGCAAGCAGCTCGGCCGTGACTCGTGGCGTGCACGATCGCTCGACCCTGATCACTGCCCGGCGCTCGTTGCACTCGACGACCTGACCCAAACGATGTAGGTGTGACATTCGACTTCGACAGTCGAAGGTCACCGCCAGGGTCTGGTGTGTCGAGTACGACCGGACCAGGTGATCAAGCGTGCCGTCAAACACCATGCGACCGCCATCGATGACGATGATTCGCTCGCACAGTTCCTCAACGTCTGCCATGTAGTGGCTCGTCAGCATGATCGTGGCCCCCGTCTCGGCGTTGTAGCGAGTGAGGAACGATCGGATTCGCCGCTGCATGGTTGTGTCGAGGCCGATGGTCGGCTCGTCCAGGAACAGCACGGTCGGGTGATGCAACAGGGCAACCGCCAGCTCGCACTTCATCCGCTCACCGAGTGACAGGTTTCGCACGGGCTTTCGTACGACCTGTTCGATATCGAGCAGGTCGATGAACTCCCGTACTCGTCGGTCAAAGTCAGCGCGCGGAATCTGGTAGATGGCGCGCTGAACCTGGAACGAGTCAGCGGCTGGCAGATCCCAGATCAGCTGGCTTCGCTGGCCCATCACCATGGCGATCTGTCGCAACAGTGCGTGCTGGCGCCTGGACGGGTCGTATCCCGCCACGCGTGCCAGACCGCCCGTTGGCTGCAGCAACCCTGTCAGCATTTTCAGCGTCGTGGTCTTGCCAGCGCCGTTCGAGCCGAGGAAGCCGACGATCTCGCCGGGGCGGGTACTGAACGACACATCGCTGACCGCGGTAACGGTGCGATGCTCACGGCGGACCACGCTGCGAAGTGCCGGCACGAGCCCGGGCTGTCGCACGGGAACGCGGTAGGTTTTCTGCAGGTGCTCGACGATGATCGAGTGCGCGGTGGCAGTGGGTTGTTCGTGTGTTCGGTACATGATGTCGACTCCTCTCGTTCCGGCGTGGTCAGGCCGGTGCTCGCATGCCAGCAGTGGCCGCAGCACACGGGGCGGTCCCCGTGTGGGGCCTCGCCGCTGGGGCGAGAAGGTGGTGGTGGTCAGCGGTGGCAATGATGGCGCTGAACCCGATCGAGCTGGGTGCTGTGTCGACTGCCACGTGTCGGTGGCGTGCCACCGATTGGTGGCGAGAAGACGCAGCGCATGCGACGCAGGTTCAGGGCCGTCGGCCGAGTGGGAAGCGCACTGAGAAACTCAGGTTCCGTGGCGGGGCTCGTGCCCTGCCGCAACCTGGTTAATGGGTGCGAGGCTGGCTGATATTGCCAGCGAGAGGACGAGCCACCACAGCGCTCCGGGCAAACGGTGCCGGCGCCAACTTGTATGTGGTGATCAAGCTCAACATGGTTCACATGGTAGCGGGCGATTTCGCGCGGTTCAACCCGAGACGGCGACAGGAAGGTGGGGCCGGCGGTGGCCATCGCGCGGGTGCGTACGCGCGCGACGTGCGCGCGAGGATCGGCACTTGTCACCGTAAAGCGGGCGGCCAATGTTGTGGCCTTCCATCGTTGCCTAGCTCACGTGATATTGCTTCGACGACCGAGCGCAAGTTGCCGATCGGCACCGATTAGTCGTCATCTTCGCTGGTTGAAAGTTCAGGCGAGAAGACTCCCATGAGGAGAATGATCGTTTGCGGGAGGGCGTATGTAACTGCGGTTACGACGGCTTTGCCTCGGCATGAGACGATGCCTCGATTCTCGTTGTGTGGATCGAGCAGAACCATGACTGAGTCTCCATGCTGGGGAATCCGTGAACTGAGAAGACGGCCCGGTCCCGCGCAGTCGTTTGTGATTCGAGCCCTAGATCTAGCGGTACCCTCGTCTAGAGATACCATGTAGATGCCTTCGCTGACGTAGTGCCAATTGTGAGGCTCGGATGCTTCTATGACTTTGTCTATGTGCCCCTTCGAGCGTTCCCATGTCAGCTCTTCATGATGGGGCAACAGAAAGATTGCGAATCCGATCAGCCAGATTGGTTCCATGACCAAGAGGGCGTTGGCCACTCCCTCAACTCGATCCCTTACCGTAAATCGTGGCATTAGAGACTTCCAAGTCGACGAGTGGCGGGCCACATTCTAGTCTCGAAGTTGACTCACTCAAGGATATGTCCACGCGCCGATCATTCCAATCGTGCCCGTCAGTGTGTGTAACACGGTAGCTGTACTGAATCCGCAGTCGGATCGGCAGAATGCCACCGATTCTGGATTGGCGGGTGTAACAAGATTGGCGCGCGATTCGAAGTTCGGGCAACGGGAGTCGGAGTCGGCACAGCTGCCGATCCGGCGAATCAGTACGGGACACGGGAGTAACGGGATGTCAGCAGTACCTGCAATTGCGGGCGGAATCGCCGTCGGAATTCTTGGCGGCGTGGCCGCAGAGCGCGTATCGCAGTCAGTGCTCGACCGCATGGACGAGGACGCTGCGACCGCAAATCTGGCAGCTGAGAAGTACGTTGATGCAGCCAGCCGCCACTTCTCGGCAGAGGTCAGCAGTGACCGTGCGCGGAACCGGAAGTTGGATGCCGCGATCGAGGATTACGGGCTGGAACACCCTGCGCCCGATAGCGTGACGATTGCACGAACGTCCAGCTGGGATATCAGCAACGACCCGCTTGACCCCAACCGTGAAGGATTCTGGATGGGGATGGGTGCGGCAACGTTCGTCGCCGGCCTCTTGGGTTACACGATGCAGGCAGCGTCCGATGTTGGCCCCAGAGGCAAGATCGTCGCAGCAGGAGTCGCGGCGGCAGCGACGGCAATGATGGGATCCGCGCTCGTCTCCAACGTCACGATGTAGCACTGGTTGAATCGATCAGAACGGGAGTGTTCAATGTCTAACGTACCTGCAATCGCCGGCGGAGTCGCCGTTGGAATTCTTGCCGGAGTCGCGGCAGAGCGACTGTCACAGGCGAACCTCAATCAGCGCGACGCCGAAGCGGAACGGTTCAACAACGAGAATCAGAGTTGGATCAACGCCGCCAACGAACACTTCTCGACCGAGATAACCGGTGACCGGCAGCGAAGCCGGGAACTCGACGCCGCGATCGAGGACTATCGCATTCAGAACCCGGCGCCCGAGGGCCTGCAATTTGGGCGAACCGCGGCATGGACGTCGGATTTCGAGGCCAAGGATCCGGATCGGCAAGGCTTCTGGTTTGCAACAGCGGCAGCTGCAGCAGTCGTTGCCGCAACCGGTGCAGGAATTGCGGGCACAACAACGCTGTCGGCCGGAGCTCGTGCACGTGGCGTCGGGATTATGACGGCGGGCGTTGCAGCACTGGGCGCTGCGCTCATCTCCAACGTAGTTGTATAGGGGTTCTGTTAGCCGGGCGTAGCTGGTCCGCGTGAGCGGCCGAGCAGGTCGCGCCTACGGCTCATTGCGTGGGTACCGTTCAGCACGGCCGCAAGATGCTCGAACTCGTCCTGCGCACGGCCGTTACCAATCTGTGCCCAGGCGTGGGCAAACGCCGGTCGTCGCATGGTTGATTCGATGTTTTGTCGCCACTGCGCCCAGGTGTGCCGACCAATACGTCCACGATCGGCGAGGAATGCCTGCTCGTTGCAGAGGTCAAAGTAGCGAAACAGCGTGCGGTAGTCGTCATCGCCGAGCTGCGTTGCATCGAACGGTGCGTCGTCATCGTGGCTCATCATCGTCAGCGCCACGGGAAGCCGGGCGATGACCTGGCGCTGTTCGCGCCAGAGATCGTCCTGAAATGCGGTGCGGAATTGCACCCGTTGCGCGGCAACCTGCAGCGCGGCAAATGCCACGCCGGCGGCGGTCGCGAGAGCACCGATGTCTGCGATGGAGAGCATGGATGTGCACGTACTTCCCCAGATGGGAAGGCTCCACACGTGAAAGCCACCAGCCGACCTGCGACCGTCCGTACGATGAATCATCATCACCCCCTCGGTCGCAGCGCGAAGCGAGTAGGAATTGTCGCGATCATGATCGCGACGCTGGCAATCACTGTTGCCGCGTGCGGAGGAAATGACGCGACTCGAGTGGCCGATCGAGCAGCACGCGACTCAGCCGCCGCGGCGAGTAGCAGCCAGCCGATCACGTTCGAGGCATTCAAGAAGTGTCTGGCGTCGCTTCCCTACGCCCCTGCCGCACAGTTTCAGGTACCCCAACGACTATCCGACCGCGACGGTCCGGAACCGGCTGATGGCGCCATCATCATCCAGGCATACATGCCCCGCGGAGTCGCAACAGCAGAGCAGGCCGAACAGGTGGCTCGAAACATGGCAGCCGCAACGATTCCCAGCCGTTCTACGCGAACGCCGACCCTTGAATTCGGACTGCCCGGTGGAGCCGTCGTGGGAGAATTTCGTGAGAGTGCATGGGGCCCCTCGACCGGACCCCCTCGAGCTGGTGCGATCAACACCAGTCGATATCCCGGCGGCCGGATTCCGCCAACGACGCTCGTTCGGCAATGGGGGTACAACTGGAGCCTGGTACGAGTGATCTGGATGCCCACGTCTGCCGCTGCTGAACAGGTCTTTCAGGAAATTCGAATGGCGGGAACACAGTATGTTCCGGATGGGCATTCGTATGGCAGTGGAGTGAGTGCCCCTCAGACGGTCGTGCGGGCGCACAACATCGTGGCGATCTCGCACGATCCCCAACAACTGACCGATCGATGGTTTCCGTGTATGCACAAGGAGGCTGTCGCGGCGTTCGCCGTACAGAAGGCAAGCGGCGTTGAAACAGTTGTCGACGGGCAGCTCTATGCATACGTGCTCCCGGCGTTGGATTCGGAGTCACAAGCAATTGAGCCCGGCAATCTGGACGGGGATCTGAAGGATGCGGCCGAGTGCATCCACGACCGAAGCGATTCACTGTCGTTTTCACGGTATGGGGGGTCTGACGCAAACGGCGATTGGCCTCGGGGCTCTGTTCACGTGTCCGGCGAGGAAGAAGGAGGCGGAACGGTTGGCGGCGAGGTGAGTGATGAAGCTGCCAAGAGCCGCGTTCGAGCCATCCAACACCTCCGCGCAATTGGAGGTCTCAACCCAGCTACTGTGTATCGGCACGGATCTACCGTGATTACCAGTGGTGATGCTGATGGCGACGTGATGCGCCAGTGCTTTGGCTGACCTGTGTCGACGCGACTGGGTGCGTTCCGGCTTAATCGGGTGAGCTATTCGTCATCGCTCACATGTAGTAGCGCCAGCCGCCAACCCAGCGCCAGGAAGATTGGGCCGATGCTTGCACCCAGCATCGCGAGTGCCATCATGATTGCCGTCGCAGTGGCCATCCCGGCACCAACGAGTTCGCTCGTCCAATTTCCGCTCTTCTCAATCTGAGGCACGGTTGGCGGTCCTACTGCATCGAGCGGATCCGTACCGCCAGTGAAGAGAAGCGCCGCGACAATACCGGTAACGACCGTGAAGACACCGGCAAGTGCGATAAGAGTTGTAGGCAGTCCCAGCGTCAGCAGAACCCCAGCAACAAACCCGTGCCGATCAGATAGCCGGCGCAGGAGTGAAGTTGCGGCCATCAACAGGGCGCCGGCAGTAACACCAACACCGACGCGCCACGCCCGCACGTGTGTCAGGTACGACAGGGCCATCGACGCGCCGAAGAGGAGTGCACCACTGATGAGTGCCACGAGAATGATGGCCGCGACATCGCGTCCGGTAATCAGGCGTTTCGACTGCTTCACTGGATATTCGTGCCGGACGGTGATGCTGCGCCGGGGAGCTCGCTTGGTGCCTTCTGTTCCCATGCCGCATGCATACCCTGTTGCGGGACTGTGCACGCGTTCGCTGCTGGGAAGACGTTAGTGCACCGGCCGCGGACGGCCTCCGCGGCGCCGCTTGACCATGAATCGTGTGCGTCGCGAGACCATCGTGTCGTTCCAGCTGGTGCCGCCGGCCCGTGCCCGCACGCGCCAGCGGCCGGCTCGCAGTCGAAGCTTTCCCGATCTGAAGAAACCATCGGCGGATGCACGAACCGACAGCATGCGGCCCCGGGTCCAGTGACCGCCTGCGTAGCGCTGCAGTCG
>CAYNNW010000076.1:0-8045 GCA_964398435.1 uncultured Gaiellales bacterium
GCAACCGCACCATTTGGCGCGATCGGCGATGGCATCGCCGACGACACGAATGCGCTGCAGGCAGCAGTCGATGAATCGTCCCGCCGCAATCGCGCCACCGGGTCATTCAACAATTATGTACTGCTTCGCAGCGGCCGCCGATACCGCATTTCACGCACGGTCTTTCTCCCCAGCCGATCAACGATCGTCGGCGAGACAGCAGACGCAACCATTGTTGGACAGGCTCAGGACTCGGCCCAACTTGCGAATGCAGATCAGATGGTGGCGCTGAAACTGCAGACTGACGGCACCCGAACTGTCACGGTCACCAGCGCGAACCATTTGGGGCGGGGCGATGCCCCGGATGCGCTGAGCGAACTGGGCCCCACGGTCATCGGCAAACGAATCTGGCTGGGTGACGCCGCCGCACCTGGAAAGTCAATCATTAGCACCATCCAGGGAATTGGAATGGATGACAACGGTCGGCGCACGCTCAGGATTGCACACACCCCCGCCACCGCAACGGGCACGTCATTGACCATGCGCGGAGCGGTGGCGCGCGGCAACTCGTGGATCTCGCTCCGCAACTTCACGCTCGAGGGAACCGGCGACGGACTCCCATCAGGACATACAGCAGATCTGGATGATCCGCTTGAGACCGGCGTGCTGCTGCGACACACCTGGGGCTTCGGGAACAGTGGGCTGCGCATCCACCACATCGATGGAATGGCGATCCGATACACCGGCTGCCAGTATGGATCAATTTCCCGCAATCACATTGAGCACGTCGGCCGCGACGGAATTACAGGATTCTGGTCATTGACGCCCCTGTCCGACATTCGGGTTGTCGGCAATGTCATAGAGCGAACTGGCGATGACCCGATTGCCGTCTGGCCGGTCGCCGACGAGCTGTGGCGCCGAAGCGAGTGGGAGTCGAGCACTGGACTCAGCAATGCCCCGTCACTGCCCATGTTCAACACAGTTGAACGACCGACGCGAGTGACAATTGAGGACAACGTAATCAGGCAGTGGAGCGGCGCGCTCCCCGACGGCGCTCTGGAACAGCCGCCCTATGGCGGCCGGGGCATCATCGTGCGCGGAGCCTCGAATACGTCGATTGCACGCAACCTCATTGATGGCACCGCGGGGCCTGGGATCCATGTTGATGGCGCCATTCCGTTTTGGGAGTCGGCTGGCTACACCAGCACTGACCCCGCGACCGGCGGCCCAATGAATCCACGAGACGTCAGCGTCAGCGGTAATGTGGTGATCGAGCCTGGGCGACTTCGCGGCCTGTCAACGGCCGGCGGCAGCACGGTACCAGCGGACGGGCTGCGACTTGGACCTGGCGATCGAATCGTCTCGTCATCGAACACTGTCAGGCACATTCGAACCGACGCACGCGCGCTGCGAATCCGGGTTGGCTGCATGACGTGTAGCAGCAACAGCGACGATCTCAGGGTCAGCGAGGATGACCTGGCGATGCTTCGAGCGGCGTTTGGTGGACCATCAATCTGATCCGGTTGTCGGCGCCGGAGTTCGCGGGGCCACCTGTGGTTTGGCCAGTAGGGTACGCGGGCAGGCTCGCGCCATGACAGCCTTCACATCACGTTCCGTTCGCCTGTTCATCCTCGCCATTGCCGCATGTGCCGCGCTCGCGCTGGCCGGCTGTGGAGCGACCGACGCGGTCGACAAGCAGGACTACATCAAGAAGATCAACAAGATCCAGACTGATGCGGTCGGCTCAATGAACAAGATGGACGTCAACGATCCGGCGTCGCTGAAGGCCGCCAGTGGCTCGATCACCAAGGCCGCGGACGAGATGGACGATCTTGAGGTCCCCAAGGATTACACAACCGAGCACAAGCAGATGGTCGGCGCACTGCGTGAGTTGGCATCGGTCATGGAAGAACTTGAGGGTGCAGCCAAGGCCAAGGACACCGCCAAGCTGCAGGAACTGATCACGCGCCTGGACAAGTCGCAGAAGGACTTCACCGAGGCCATCGACTCGATGAACAAGGACCTCGCCTGATCCTCCGGGCGCGTGGCGCGAGTTCGTTGAGCGTTACTGGTCGTAGCGTCTCGCGCTGATCGTTCCCGTCCAGGTGCGATCAACGAGTGCCACGACCTCGCGATCGTTGGCTCGATACGCCAATGAGAGCGTCTGATCCGTGTGGTCGAGGTTGTCTGAGATCTCACTGCCGTTGAGTGGCACCATCCAGTAGGCGCCGTCCCTGGCCTGTGTGACTGCATAGGTCGACGAACGGCGGTCCGCACCGGCGAGCGCGGCCTTCGCGGCATCGACCGCGGCCGCGGCACTGGTTCCAATTCGCTGTGCATGGGAGCCGTCGGCGGTAAAGGCACTGATATCGATCGTTTCGATCTCACCGTTCTCGTGCCGTACACGGGCGGTGCGCGTAACGATCTGCTGCCCGTCAAGGTCAGACATCGTGCGCAGCGACGACCACGGTCCACGCGTGGTGATGCCGGGAATGACCAGCTCCTGACCGGGGCGGATCACATTGGGATCGCCGCCGATCAGATCGCGATTCGCAACGTAGAGGCTGTTCCACGTCAGCGATAGGCCTTCTGCGTCTGCGTAGTGGCGGGCGATCGACGACAGGGTCTGACCGGGTGCCACGACGTGCACCAGCTTGTCGGCGCTCACCCGCAGATCGGGGTGTGCCGACAGGAACATCGCATCGGTTCGATCTTCCAATCCTGGGATGCGCAACAGCTCACCCGGAGTTATCCCATCGGCCACTGCCGTCTTGTTGGCGTCGCGGATTGCCGTCCATGAGATGTCCATGTGGAAGGCGCGCGAGTAGTCGCGGGCGAGGCTGTAGAGCGCGTCGCCGCGTTGCACCTCGTGAAACATGCCTGTGGCATGCACTTCCAGCCCAGCCGGCGGTGCCGGGTGTTTATCCAGATCAAGGCGACGGCCGTATCGCAGCGCGCGATCATCAGTGCTCGTCGGTACGTGTGGCGTCGTTACAGCCGTGATAGTCATCGTCCCACCATTTCTGTCGGCAGCAGTGTCCCGCCCCACCGCCGTGGTCCAGCCACACACGCGCACGTCCGCAGCCCTCCCGGATATCGACAGCGCGCCCACAACAGTTGCAGGTGGTAGACGGAATCGGCTGCCCGTCGTACGGTAAGTGCAAGGCCCATGGATCGAGCAGGGGGTGTCCGTGGCCGGAGTAAGTCCCGTAGCCCAGCCAGCAATGAACTGTCCGTGCGCGCAGAGCGCAGGTACAACGCAGTCTGCTGGCGGCGCACCTGCACCCGTAGTGCAGCAAACGATGCCACCGGTATCCGCCACAGGGTACGGAGGACCGAACACCGCAGCCGGCGGCGCCGATCTGATTGGCGTACTCAGCGGATTGACGGCGGCACTGACGCAGCTGACACAGGTAATGACGCAGCTCGTTGCCATCGTGTCTGCACAGCAGGGTGCTGCGGCAACCACTGGCGGGGGGGCAATGCCCGGCGGGGCAGTGCCGACGCTCCCGCCCGACGATTCCAACACGATCAGTGCCGACACGCCGCCCGCGGACGCTGCGGCTCCCGCCGATGGATCCGCACCGGCGAGCGGTGAGCAGCCCCGCCGACCGAGCACCGCCCGCGAGGGACTGCTGCTGATCGGCGACTCGCTGAGCGTGGGCACGCAGGCACACCTCAACTCCGACATGGCCGGCCAACCCGTGGACATCAATGCCACGGGCGGAATCAGCCTGCAGGAGGGCATGAAGCGCTACCACGAAACGGCCGACAAACCTCGCGTGGTCGCCATGGCCCTGTTCACCAACAATGATCCCAAGTACACGCAGGTGCTTCGCGATTCGATCCAGGAAACGATCAACGACGCTCGTGAGCGCGGCGGGCGCGTGCTCTGGGCGACGCTTGTTCGTCCGCCTGTCAACGGAACCAGTATCGACGAGGCAAACAACATCATTCGCGAACTTGCCGCCGCCAACCCCGATGTGATGGGCGTGGTCGACTGGCAGAAGATGGTGGCCGACAACCCGTCATACCTTGCCGGCGACCAGATTCACGCAACCAGCGACGGCTATCGGGCACGCGCCCAGGCCTTCGCTGACGCCGCCAAGGCATAAGCGCTACGGGGTAACAACTGCGGCCAACGGGGCGAGTGCCTGAAGGCTGAACATCTGCACCATTCCCGCCTGGTCAATCACGCTTGGATTACGGTTGTCGCCGGCCGAGTAGTTGCCGATTCCACCACGCGAAAACGTGCCATCAGAATCGCGCCCAACCGTCCATGCCTGCTCAAGATACCGCTCCAACAATTGGCGGCTTCCTTCGACCGGAGCCTGCATTGCGGCCTCGAGCTTTGCAAGGTTGCGGAACATGATTGCGTTAAAGGCGGGCGACATCGTCCACAGGTGATTGAAGTCGTTCGAGAAATGGCGAACCGATGCTGCAGCGGTGTCGCGGGCCAGTTGCAGGTATCGCTGCGATTCGGCACCGCCAGTTACTCGTGCCATCGCAAGGTTGGCACCGATTCCATTTCCCTGGTTGTAGGTGAAGGCGGTGTCATTGAGACGCCCGAATTCCAGTCCATCAACATACATACCAGCCAATTCTGGATGCTTGCTGGCGAAGTCGCGCACCAGCTCGTTTGTTGAGTTCGGATCGATTCGCAATTGGGCGTTCATCTCATCCAGTATGAACTTGGCATTTTCCAGGTAGCGCTTGTTGCCTGTGGCCTCGTACAGACCAACGAAGTACTCGGCCGATGATCCGGCAACACAGGTTCCAAAGCCCTCGCCGTACCCTTCGCGCCAGCGCATTCCTTTGGTGTCACCGCGCATGATTCCGCGCTCCATGAACGGCGCTATCGACAGTGCCTGATCGAGATAGTGCTTGTCGCCGGTCGATCGCCATGCCGCAAGATGATCGAGCCCGATCCAGGCGTTGTCGTCCCAGTACCTGTCCTGCCGATAGCGAATCACGACCGGAGCCTGATCATCAGGCATTCCGCCGCCATACGCGTCGCGATCGCGATACTTTTCCAGCTCCGCATCCAGGCGCTTGATCTGCGAGTCATCGGCTGAGATTCCAGCGGAGCGCATCAGCAGCTTTGCGGCATAGACCTGTCCGACCGGCCACGACTGCGCTTCCGACGCGTTACCGCCCGACTGCTCCTGGTAGGCCGGATCGATTGAGCCACGCACCACCACGTCGTGCAGCACCTCCCATGCGCGTCCAGCGAATCCGAGGTCGCTGTCCTGCCACGAGAACACCCGCTCCATTGCCTGATCAGCCAATACTGCACGCACACTTGCCCGGTGCCGTATGAGCAGCGCGGCATCTTTGGCGTCGGCGGCCGCGCCAGCATGTGGTGTCGACGAAATTGCAGACCGCTGGCCTGATGTTACGGGCGGGCGCATCAGTGCCCCAGATACACGTCGGGCTAGTTTTCCATGGACGCCCTTGCTGATCCGTGTCGGCGATCGGTCATGACTACCAGCCGCTGGTCGCGGCGCACTGGGCTGAATGATCGACGACCCTGCTGTGTTGATCCCCACTCGAAACGCCCCCTCGGCGCTCAATATCGCGGTCCGGCCCCGTCGGCCTGCGATCAACTGCACGCCAGTTCATCGATCGCACTCGCAACGCTCGTTGCAGACTCCCGGCGAGGTCGGGCCCGAGACTGCAACTCAACCCCTTCGCTCGCGCGATATATAGGCGAGGGGGAATTCGATCAGCATGCCCATTCAGGCGATGCACCGTGGTCACAGTCGTATGCCGTTGCCAACCGGCGCGACTGCGCATGCCCCCATCGGGGCTCACCCGCTGGTCGGTGAAATCAGCGAACTCGCAGCAAGTGAGACTCCGCTGCTCGTCGGCTATACGCAGCAGTCAACCCAGCGCCATGACCAACTCGTCGATGACGCGCTTTTCCGCCTTGGAGTAGAACCGCCACCACACCGTCCCTCTGCCGCGGCGGGCGCCGATACCCACATCACGCTTGGTCAGGAAGTGCCAATGGGGCACGGAAGCCGTCGGCACGACTGGACTATTGTTGATGCGCGGCCGGGCGGCGAGATCGATCTTGCCCGACGAGCAAACGACGGCACAATTCAGCGAACGCAAACGTCGCTGAATTACTTGCGTAGCCTTGAGGATCGAACCATCACGTCTGCGGCAACACGCACGGGGCGACTGATTGCCGACCGCCCGACACGGAGCGCTGAAGCTGTTCGCCTGCGCGAGCTTGTTGGTGATCGTGGCTTCGTTGTCAGCTCCTTGGCCGATACGGTGTGGGGCGCTCAGGTGCTGGTGGGAACTGACACGAATCCTGCGCCCGGAGCTGCCGGCGCCGCGCAGCAGCGAGCTGCAGCGGTTCGCGACTGGTACCGCGACGTGGCCGGATTGACTGTTGATGCCGAGCCGTCGGCGCGCTGGAAACTGGTGATCGACGACAGCGAGCTCCTGGATAACGCCTGGGGCGGGATCGAGAGCGGCACCCCAACAATTCGACTTGGAATTGCTGATCCGGCCCTGCAACGCCAGGTCATCGAGCGGATCCCCGATGCGGGTCTTCGTGCTGAGATCAGCGCGGGTGCCCGACAGCTGGCGCGGCACGAGACTGCCACCATCGCTCACGAAACCGGGCATCAGGCGATTGCATTGGCCTGGGGACTTCCAGAGGTTCGCTTTCCACGAATGCCGGTCCGGGCAGCACTCGAAGAAGGTGTGGTCCAGGAAGCGCTGCCCAACCTGCTCGCCGGCGCATACCTTCGCCGTGCGCGCCTGGGCATCGACGATCTTGCACACATTCCGGGAGACGTCGCAACGCTGACTCAACTTCGATCCCAAATCGCCCACCACGGAGCGCACTGGGACATCCATCGCGGAACGCAACTGATTACCGCTCCTGTTGCAGAGCTTGCACGCGCTCAGGGGTGGGACGGAGTTGCGGCGGTGACGGGATCCGCGATCCGCTCACTGTCGACTGGTATCCACTCGGGGCGCATTGAATCTGTGTCAATTCCAATGGCGGCAACGGCGATTCGGGACGCAGCAGCCTGGCGCTGGGGCGCGTCCTCCGCTGCTGTCGAGCTGCTCGAACGTGGGTGGCGCACACTTCACGTTCTCTGACACTTCAGTCGGCAATACCTTGACAGTTTGCCGATTCGATCGTCAGATGGGAGCAAGAGTCGCGCATGGCGCCGAGGTAACGGGCGGCGCCAACGGGAAATGTTGCGCGGTACAACGGGGGAATCACATGAGCATCGGCAAGGTGTTGTCGCGCGCAGCCACAGAAACGCTGTCCAGCCACGACAACGAAGCTCTCAAGCCACTGTCCGCGCCCGCCAAGGATCCGGAACCGGCAGAAAGCCTCACCACGTCGGGCGCCGAGCAGGCCGAGCGGGGAGCCGCACACGCCCTGGCCGATGCTGACCCAGACCTCGATGCGGCGAGCGGCGACTCGGTAGACGTCTCAACCCACCAGGAGAACTACCACGACAAGAACCGAACGGTTGCGAATGTCGAATCGGCCACAGACACGGTTCGCGACCGAGCGACCGATGGCACGATCGACGAGACAGACCGGGCCGATCTTGAAACAACAGTTCAGGATCTCAATACCGAGGAAATGGTTGCAACTGCCGAACAGCTTGCCGCGGACCGCACCGATCTGGATACGTTCGCACAACCCGTACTCAATTGGATTGACGATGTTTCCGCAGGCACGGCCGGCAACCCCGACGAATACAACGCTGCAGACATCGTTGCCGCCCGACAGGCGGAACAGACTGCGGAGGGCATTGCGCAGGCAGAGCAGCAGCTGCTGGAAGCATTGATCGACAAACGCATCAACACTGATGACGAGCAGGTGTACGACAGTTCTGGGAACATCATCGACGGACTTACCTACTCGGATATTGACGCTCGGATTGCAGATATCGAGGATGCCGCCGACTCTCGTCGCGCCGGGTATGAGGAGCTCGGCACTGCTTTTGGCCAGGAAGAAATTGCGCTGGTAACCGAGGCTGGGGCCAATGCCGACACCGAAATTGATATTAGGGCCACCGAAG
>CAYNNW010000077.1:0-8045 GCA_964398435.1 uncultured Gaiellales bacterium
CCTCAGCCGTTCGGCGACATGACAGGTGTGTCATCCGCGCGCGCTCGGCCCAGGCAGTGGTCCGGGCGACCGCAGCCTCAACATCGCCTCGCGGGGCATCGCCGGGTGGGCACTCGTCGAGGACCATGGCGATGTCGCTGCCCAGATCAGCCTGCGCCTGCGCGACCGATTCCGGCGTGAATCGCGACGTCGAGCCGTCGTAGACCGACTGGAACGAGACACCGTCGTCATCCAGCTGGCGGCTGTCGCGCAGACTGAAGACCTGGTAGCCACCGCTGTCGGTGAGGATCGGACCTCGCCAGTGCATGAATCCGTGCAGGCCGCCGCGTTCCCTGATCGCTGCGGTTCCCGGCCGGTGGTAGAGGTGGTAGGTATTGCCGAGGATGATCTGGGCGTTCAGTGATTCCAGCTCATCGACGGTGGTCGCCTTCACCGTTGCCTTGGTGCCGACGGGCATGAAGACCGGGGTCTGGACCGTCCCGTGTGCGGTTGCGAGCAGGCCGGTTCGGGCTGCGCCGTCGCTGGAACAGAGGCGGAAGCAATCGACCTGATCAGGTGTGTCAGTCACGCTGCGTTCAGTGCTCGGGTCCGTGGATGAACATGGCATCTCCAAAGCTGAAGAACCGCATCTGGCGTTCGATCGCCTCGCGGTATGCGGCGTGCATCGTATCGATCCCCGCGAGCGCCATCACCAACGCCAGCAGTGTTGAGCCCGGCAGATGAAAGTTGGTCAGCAGTGCGCCAACGACAGAGAAGCCGTAGCCGGGACGGATGAACAGATCGGTGGACCCGCTGAGTGGTACGTCAGTCGCGTCGTTGCCCCAGGCGGATTCGAGCACGCGCGTCGTGGTCGTTCCGATCGCAACGATACGGCGTCCGTCCCTCCGGGCCTGCGTAATCGCTTCAGCAGTTGCCGCGGGGATGGAGTAGCGCTCCGCGTGCATCGTGTGGTCGTTCAGGTTGTCGGCGCGTACGGGAAGGAACGTGCCGGGCCCGACATGCAGTGTGACTGTGTGGACGTCGTACGTGTCGCGGAGCGACTGCCAGGCGTGTGCATCGAGGTGCAGTCCGGCGGTTGGCGCCGCAACTGATCCCTGCTCATTCGCGTAGACGGTCTGATACCGCCCGGCCTTCGCTGCGTCCCGTGATTCCTCGGCATCGTCCATGTACGGAGGAAGTGGCAGCTCACCCACCGTCTCGAGCCAGTCGGTCCCGACGCCGGCAGGCAGCTCAACGATCCAGTCACCACCGTCGTCATCTGTACGCCCGATACACGTGATCAGCGCGTCGCCGCCGACAATCGGCTGGAGTTTCATGCCCGGTCGCAGTCGCTTGCCTGGCCGCGCCATCGCCCGCCAGCGACCCGCCTGGTCGAGCGGGTTCAGCAGCAGCAGCTCTGCGGCTCCTCCTCCGGGCCGCGAAACACGAATACGTGCCGGCAGCACGCGTGTGTCGTTGGCGACGATCAGGTCATCCGGTCGAAGCTGTCCCAGGAACAGATCGTTGAATTGCCCGACGGTACGAACACCGACATCCGCATCCACAATCATCAGCTGTGACTCGCCTCGTGCGGGCGCGGGCGCACGAGCAATCAGCTCGCTGGGCAGCTCAAAGAATTCCAGGTCGGCACGACGCACGCGTCGACTGTAACGGAGTCAGAACAGCGGTGGTCCGTCAGTGGTCGCGTGCGACGCAACCGCTGAGACATCGACGCCCGTCTCGCTGAGATGGAAGCGACCGAGGTCCGTGATCACACGGCCGCGCGGCGTTCGCTGCAGAAAGCCCTGCTGAATCAGGAACGGCTCGTAGACGTCCTCGATGGTGTGGGGCTCCTCGCCGATTGCCACTGCCAGTGTGTTGAGACCGACTGGTCGACCGGCAAACCGAAGCAGCAGCGCCTCGAGAATTGCTCGATCGACGCGATCCAGGCCGACTGCATCGATCTCGACCAGGTCAAGCGCTTCACGGGCGATCTCGAGTGTGACGAGCCCATCGTGTCTGACCTGGGCAACATCACGGACCCGTCGCAGCAGGCGATTGGCAATTCGGGGCGTTCCACGCGACCTCATCGCGATCTCGTGTGCGGCCTCTTCCACGAGCTCCAGCCCCATCAGCCCGGCCGAACGGCGTACAACCGCTGCCAGCTCCTCAGCATCGTAGTAACCGAGCCGGTGAATCATCCCGAAACGATCGCGCAGCGGAGTGGTCAACAGGCCAGTGCGAGTCGTTGCACCAATCAGGGTGAACTGCTCGAGATCCAGTCGAATCGTGCGCGCAGCCGGTCCCTGGCCGAGCACGATGTCGATCTCGAAATCCTCCATCGCCGAGTACAGCACCTCCTCGATTGCCGTACCGAGGCGATGGATCTCGTCAATGAACAGGACGTCGCGCGGACCGAGTGACGTCAGGATCGCAGCAACATCCGCCTTCTTTTCCAGCGCTGGACCACTTGTCTGGTGAAGCGTTGACCCCATTTCGTGCGCCACAACCGAGGCAAGCGTCGTGTTGTGGCAGACAATGCCGTTGCCAATGAACGTGTGGCCATCGGGCACCGATACATCACAGGTGTGGGCGCGGCCCTGTTCGATTGCCTCGACGGGTTCCCAGGTCAGCTCCACAACTTCTGCTTCGCGAAGCTCGCTGCGCACCGATCGTACGGCCAGAGCGCGAACATCACTTGCCATGACCCGATCGCGGGTAATTGCGCGGCCGCGTTCGGACGGCTCCACCTCGGCGACACTCAGTGACGTCGCAGACGTCGACACCGATTCAGATCGTGATTCAACCTCGACCCGTTCACCCGCACGAACAACGACGGGCTCGATGTGGCTGCTGCGGGAGGACCCTCGGCGATAGCTGCCGTCGCGCGTGATCGGCTGGTCGAGTGCGACCAGCACGCCGGCCGGTGTCATGCCGAACCCGCTGCTCTCCAGACAGCGCGGTGCCGCGACTGGTCGAGCCTGTTCTGCGGATGGTGGGACAGGGCGATCCGCGGCAAGATGACCCGCACCAACCACGGCAGCCTCTGCCTGCTCGATCGAGACCGGATCGTAGGTTGCGGGTACCTGCGATACCGACAGTCGCCAGCCACGATCGCTGCGGGCGATCTGCGATTCGATTCCCATGTTGGTCAGCATCAGCTGGACGTGGGCTACGGCGGTGCGATCGACGAACAGTGCCGTCGGGGCGTGTTCGACGCCCCAGAACAGACCGCGCAGATACTCTGCAACGAGCAGCCGGGGAGCGCGCAGCAGAATCGATGGCACCGCGGTCATTCCGTCGCGGCTGAATCCCAGTTGCTCCAGTGCCCGGGCAATTCTCGGGGAGCGCTGGCCGACGCGCTCGCCCAATGGTGTCTCGCCGAACGAATCGAGCCTCAGGCAGAACACATCACGGCAGAGCCGGGTGACTTCCTCGATGACCCGGTGATTCGAGCTCGTAACGACGATGCCGTCGCCCTTGGGTGAAATCCTGGCGGTGGTTGCCATCAGTCCCAGCAGGCGCGCCAGCAGCTCATCCAGCTTGTCGGGAATGAATGCAGGGTCAGACAGCGTCGGGCCCGTCACGCCCTCAAGCTTCAGCAGCGTGCTGCTGCCAAACACCTGTGCGCCTATCCGCACAGCAACCTCGTCACCGACGACCAGTTCGTCGAGCCTGCGGAACTGCAATCCGGCGGTGGCTCCACCCGCCGCAAGGGTACGAACCAGCACCGGGTGGTTCGGCGTACCCTCCAGCTGATACCCGGCCCGCGTTGTGATCCGCAGCGTTGGGCTTTCGCCATTGTCGTAGAACCAGTCGGCGGTTCGTGTTCCATACAGACCGGCTACCGGCTTGGTGATTGGCTGCCAACTGTCGCCGCCGAGCTCACCCAGTGCACCGATCGGGCCCATGCCGTTCGACGTGAAGACCATGGTGTCAGGCGTCACGCACTTGCCCAGACCTGGTGGCCCGGCGAACAGCGTGTGATCGAGTGACTCGCCGCGTTGACAGGCAGCCTCGATGAAGACTCGCAGCTGCTCACGTACGCGCCGCTGTCCGACGAACTCGCTCAGTGTCTGCGGGCGCAGTGAGCGGTCGAGGTCCTCGTCCTCCGGACCGTCAACCTGTGGGTCGGCGAGGCTTGGGCGCCCCGGCGTCTCGTCCAGGTCCGCGTCCGGAATACCGGGGCGCGATCCAAAATCGAATGGTCCGCCACTCACGCACGCACCGCCTTCAACGCGCGGCGCACCCGCTCGTCAGCGCCGAGTTCATCCGGCAGATCGCGCAGTGCTGCCTCGGCCTCGACGATCGACAGTCCCAGCGCAACCAGCGCATCGCGTGCATCCATGAATGCTGCGTCCGCGTCGCTGACCTGGGCCGCCAGGGTTGTGGTGCCCGATTGCGCGGCGTCGGCGATGACCAGATCGGCGATGTCGTCCAGCCGATCCTGCAGCTCGGTGACGATGCGACGCGCAACCTTCGGACCGATCCCCGGCACGGACTGCATCAGCTTGGCATCGCCGGTCCGCGCTGCACGGATGATGTCGCGTGGATCGAACGTCGAGACAACGGCGCGCGCGACTTTCGGGCCAACTCCCTGCAGGTCCAGCAGGCGCTCGAAGACAGCCTGCTCCAGCTCGCTGACGAAGCCGTAGAGCAGAATCGCGTCGTCGCGCACGATCGTGTGAACGTGCACCGTGATCGGCTCTCCGCCTGCGCGCGATGCAACCTCGTGAACGCCCGTGGTGGCATGCACCAGATAGCCAACGCCGTTGACGTCGACAACGAGCGCGTCGTCAGAGATCCGGGCTGCGTGCCCGGTCAGTCGTGCAATCACGGTGACACCACCTCCCACCATGCAGGAACGTCCCCCTGATGGGACGTATGCATCGGGAATGCTGACGTCAGCGTCGGACGCGGCGGGGCGTCGTGCGTGCGGCGGTGGACGACTGTATGCGGCCCTGCACGTCGGCGCTGCCGGCGTGGCAGATCGCCACGGCAAATGCGTCGGCCGCGTGGTCTGGTCGAGGTGGCTCGCTCATGCCCAGCATCGTCTGGACCATCCGTTGCACCTGGTGCTTGTCTGCCTGTCCATAGCCCGTTACGGACTGCTTGACCACGGCGGGCGAGTATTCGTGAACATCCACCCCAGCAAGGTGGCATGCAAGAACCAGCACCCCGCGGGCCTGGCCAACCTGCAACGCGGACTGGGCATTGACCCCAAAGAACAGCCCCTCGATCGCCGCGGCGTGGGGCTCGAACTGCCTGATCACCGAAACGCAGGCCGTGTGAATCGTCGCGAGTCGCTCGGCGGGAGGCGTTGCAGCCGTGGTTCGCAGGCAGTCGTACCACAGCGGAACCATTTTCGAGCCCCGCCGTTCCAGTACTGCAAACCCGGTTGCCGCCGTGCCTGGATCGATTCCCAGAACCCGCAGGTTCATCCCTCGGCCACGGCTTCCAGGACCTGTTCAGAGACATCGAAGTTCGACCAGGTAGCCTGGACGTCGTCGAGGTCTTCCAGCGCGTCGATCAGCCGCAACATCGAGCCAGCCTGCGAGGCATCCAGCTCGATCGTATTGCTGGGCCGCATCGTCAGCTCACTGCGGACGACTTCCAGCCCCGCCTCCTCCAGCGCGCTACGCACGGCCATCAGCATCGGTGCTTCGCAGCTGACGATGACAGGGCCACCATCCTCGGCCGATGCATCGTCTGCACCGGCGTCTGCTGCAGCGAGGATCGCCTCCTCCTCGTCCGTGCCCTCAGCCAGCTCGATCTCCCCGACGCGCTCGAACATCCAGGCGACGCAGCCCGATGTACCCAGGCTTCCGCCGGCTCGCGAAAATGCGTGTCGAACCTCCGCAGCGGTGCGGTTGCGGTTGTCTGTCAAACAGTCGACGATGACCGCCGCGCCGCCGGGGCCATAGCCCTCGTACAGAATGGTCTCCCAGGCCTCGCTGGCACCCGCGCCGGATGCCTTGGCGATGGCGCGTTCGATGTTGTCCTTGGGCATACGGTTGTCTTTGGCTGTCTGAACAGCCTGCGCCAGGGCCGCGTTGTGCGCCGGGTCGGCAACACCCTGCTTGGCAGCCACCGTGATCGCGCGGGACAGCTTCGAAAACAGGGCGCCGCGCTTCTGGTCGAGGGCGCCCTTCTTGCGCTTGATCTGCGACCATTTACTGTGTCCGGCCATTGCCGTGCTCCTTCACGATGCTGCAGAACCAGCGATGGATCGTCAGGTCATCCGTCAGCTCGGGGTGGAAGCTGCAGCCTACGATCGTGCCCTGACGCACCGCCACCGCTTCCACGCTCGATCCATCACCCGTATCGGTTCCCGTCGACAGTCGACCAATAACCTCAACCGCTGGACCGATGCGATCCAGCCGCGGCGCCCTGATGAACACACCGGGAATCGACGTTCCGTCGCTGAGCATCACTGGAGCCTCGAAACTGAACGGCTGTCGCCCAAAGCCGTTCCGACTGACCTCAACGTCGACAAGTCCGAAACACGGAGGTGCGCCGTCCTCGGAAGCGGATCCAACAACCACCAGACCGGCGCAGGTTGCGAGCACGGGCATGCCGCCCGAAATCCGATCCTTCAGCTGGTCGTAGATGCCCGCTGCGACGAGTCCCTTGCGGATCGTCGTGCTCTCACCGCCCGGGAGAACGATCGCCTCTATGCCACGCAGGTCGTCGGCCGTTCGCACCTCGCAGACAGAATCGGATCCGGCCTGCCGCAGCGCATCGCAATGTTCGCGAACGGCCCCCTGGATTGCCAGCACTCCAATCATCGCCCCGAGCCTACACCGCGCGGCGAAACACACGATGGCCGCCAGCCGATATCCAGGCGAGGGGAAATCTGAAGATCGTGACGCGCACGCGTGATGGCGTGCGTCCATGATGCGGAATGAGGGGAATCACTGCGTGCACGGTGACGTTGCCGTACATGTTGCCAGTGCACTGGATGGTGCGCTGTACCGACTTGCGACAGCCGGGGAACGGCTGGTCGGAATGGGGGCCGGCAATGACGGCGGCGCCCTGGCGCTGATCGAGCAGGCACGGAATGAACTCGCTACCGGCGCGCGCCTGCTGCCAACGACCGGCGTGGACGGCTCACACGGGCTGGCTGCACGGCTGACGCGTGACAGCGACACACTGACGACCATTGCCGGGCGCATTCACACGGCTGCGCACGCGAATCGCCGCGAGATGGCAACCGCAACCGTTGAGCTGGACATTGCGCGCCGCGAGCTGCGGGGCGTCATCGACGATGCCCGACGCGCCTGGAACATGCTGGGCATCGACGCGCACGGGATTCACGAGATGGGTATTCAATCACCTGTCTGGCAGGCTGTTGAGTCGGCTCAGCTGGTGGGAGCCAGGTCTGCATCCACGACGGCGTCCATTGAATCGGCGCTGCAGTACGGTACGGCCATCGACGCGACAGCGAAACGCCTCGGGGGCTTCGGAAATCACCATGGCGCACTTGTCAGTCGTGAGCTCGTTGACGCACACGGGCAGTCACTCGGACGGGCGGTGACCAAGACTGCCGGTCAGCAGGGAGCGCAGGAGCGCTTGTTCTACCTCGCTGCCAAGCAGGTTGGGGTTGACCATCTTGTTCCGGTTACCGTCCTGCGCGAACCGGGTGAGGCCTGGATCCAGCACGTCCCAGGCGAGTCGCTTCCGATCGACATGGCAGGTACCGGCGCCCGGCTGATCGATGACACGCGCACGGCCTGGTACAGCCAGCATCACCCGGAGCTTGGAAGCGACGGAGCAGCTCGGATGGCGCGAATGGAGCGACAGGTTCTGGGAGTGCTCGACTATGTGCTGTCGAACAGCGATCGACACGGTGGCAACGTGATGCTCAACCGTGCGGACAATGGTGTTGCGTTCATCGACCACGGATTCATTGCGGGCGGCGAGCGACAGTGGACTGCTCGAACCACGCCCTGGCTGGACCCCGACTTTCAGGGAGTCCTGACACCGTCATCGGCCAGCACGCAGCTGCGCGTCGAGCTCGATCCAAGTACGCACGAGTATCTGAAGCAGCGACTGAATGCGAAGCA
>CAYNNW010000078.1:0-6150 GCA_964398435.1 uncultured Gaiellales bacterium
CATCAGGCTCCAAATACCAGCTCGGTTGTAACGTCCAAGTCGATCAGCAAGGACGGCGGCCGAAGCACCTATCGTGGACTGCTTGAGGTTGCGCCTGGTGCACACAACTCGAAGAGCCAGGTCGTCTGTGACGCACTGATCATCGACGACAAGTCGCAGACCGACACGTTCCCGTACATCCGCATTGACGAGGACGATGTCGAAATCGGCCACGAGGCAACCGTGACCCGGGTCAGCGAAGAGCAGCTGTTCTACCTGCGCAGCCGAGGGCTGACCGAGGAGCAGGCGGGCGCAATGATCGTGGCGGGCTTTGTGGAGCCCATCACCAAGGAGTTGCCGCTCGAGTATGCGATCGAGCTGAACAAGCTCATTCAATTGCAGATGGAAGGATCGGTCGGGTGAGCGCAGTGACAGCGGTATCTGAAGCACAGGACGGGCTTGTCGCGGCGGCAAGCGATGACACGATTCGGGCACTGGGCGAGCTCTGTGACGACACGCAGTGGATGGCGCAGTGGCGACAGTCGGCCTGGGAGGCGTTCCAGCGAGCGCCGATGCCAACCCGCCGCGACGAGAAGTGGCGCTTTACGAATCTGCGGGGCGTTGACCTGGCCAGCATCCCGACGTTCGTTCGGTGTCGCGACGAAGACGCAGTGCGCAGTCGGCTGGCCGTGAACGCCGAGGGCGATGCTGAGCTGGCTGCGCGCCTCGTTCACGTAAACGGGACCACCGTGTCCCGCAATGTGCTTGATGCTGAGCGGTTGCCGACGGGCGTGACGTTCGCCACGCTGGACGAGGCAAGCCGTGAGCACCCGGATCTGCTGCAGAAGTACCTGGGGTCAGTGGTGCCGCCGACGGCAGACGGTGTCGACGACAAATTTGCGGCGCTGCAGGCCGCCACGATCGCCAACGGCATCTTCCTGCACGTGGCAGCTGGAGTGCAGGTCGAGCTTCCGCTGCGTGCCGACGTTGTGATGACTCCCGGCGATGCGGTCAACTGGCGAGCACTCGTAGTGTTGGAAGAAGGTGCATCGGCAACGTTCGTCGAGGAATTCGCCTCGACCGATCCAACCGCCGCGGGCTTCTCGAACGCTGTCGTCGAACTTGTCGTTGGGGCAAACGCCAACCTTCGATACATCACGGTGCAGGACTATGCGGTTCCGGTGCGGCACTGTGCCACGCACCGCCTGTGTGCGCAGCGGGACGCGCAGGTGGAGTGGGCGGCAATCGGCCTCGGAGCATCGCAGGGCAAGAGTCGGATGGAAGTCGAGCTGCTCGGCCCCGGATCGAACGTGAAGCTGACCGGCGCCTACTTCATTGATGGGCGGCAGGAGCTCGACTACGACACCTGGCAGCGACACGCTGCCCCCAACGCGCACAGCGACCTGGCGTTCAAGGGTGTTGTCGCCGACAAGGCGCGCAGCATCTGGCGCGGCATGATTGCAGTGGACGAAGGTGCCCAGGGGACGGACGCCTACCAGGAGAATCGCAATCTGCTGCTCGACTCGGGTGCGCATGCCGACTCGATTCCCGGTCTGCAGATCGAGGCGAACGAGGTTCGGTGCACGCACGGGGCTACGATCGCCCGTGTCGATCAGGACCAGCTGTTCTACCTGCAGGCCCGGGGCATCGACCGGGAGTCGGCCACCCGTGAAATCGTTCGCGGTTTCTTCGAAGAGGTGCTCGGGCGCATCACAGTGGACGCTGTTCGCGACCACGTTCGCTCAATCCTGTGGCAGCGACTCGCCAACAAAAAGCGCTAGATAGCGGGCGCTTTGTGAAAATGAGTGAGGTTTGCCGCCCTCGGGTATCATGGCGGCCATGCAGACTCATTCGCGAATTTCACGTGTTGCCGTAGTTCTCGTCGCAGGCCTCGTTGCCGTCGGCTGCGGCAGCGATGGTGGCAAGGACACCAAGACCACGAAGACCACCGAGCGCAAGGTGGCAACGACTCCGGCCCAGGCCAAGGAGTACGCGGTCGAGAACGCCGAGGCGCGGGTCAAGAAGAACCCGAACGACAAGGAAGCGCTGCGCGAACTTGCGCGCGCGTACATTGCGGCTGCCTCGCCCGAGTCTGGCAAGGAGAATCCAAAGGACCGCGAGAAGCTCCTGAAGAAGTCGATCAAGACGCTCGAGAAGCTGCGCGACCTGGATCCAGCCGATCAGGTGACGCTGAACATGCTGGCGACGTCATACATGGCGGTCAACGATGCCAAGAAGGCGCTGCCGATTCGTCGCGACCTTGCCAAGCAGAATCGCAAGGATGCCAATGCGCAGTACGCATGGGGCCTGACGGCATCTGCCGCTGGTGAAACGGATGAGGCAATCACCGCCTGGAAGAAGTTCCTCCGGCTTGCACCGCCGAAGGACCCGCGCGTGAAGCAGGTCACCACCTCGATTGATGCGCTGCAGAAGGCCGAAAAGCAGAAGGCTGCCGCGCCCGAGAAGGGCAAGGAAGACGCCGGCGCGGACGACACGAAGGACAGCGACAAGTAGTTTCGCCTGCGCCGCTGACGGGCGGAGTCGCGATCACAGGTAGGATTCGTACGCCTGTGAGTGCCGTTGACTCCCCAATATTGCCGTCCGGGCCGCTGACCACGCCGATTGACGGCGGCCTGGTGGCCGCCGACTTTCCGCTCCTGCGGCCAGCTGACGCCGGTTCATCTCCGCACATCGCCTACCTCGACAGCGCTGCCAGCGCCCAGAAACCATCCGCGGTGCTGGCGGCAATGGACGAGATGTACCGAACGTCCTACGCCAATGTTCACCGCGGGGTCTACCGGATCGCTGCTGAAGCCACGGCGCGCTTTGAGGCGGCGCGCGGAACGATCGCCCGCTTTGTCGGTGCTGCATCGCCGCGCGAAGTCGTCTTCACATCCGGCACCACCGCCGCAGTCAACACGATTGCCTGGGGCTGGGGACTGGACGCACTGGGCGCGGGTGACATCGTTGTCTGTACGGAGCTGGAGCATCACTCGAACCTGGTCCCGTGGCAGCAGGTGGCGTTGCGAACGGGGGCGTCGATCCGCTACCTGCGCGTGGACGAATCGGGAACGCTGGATCTCTCGGACCTGGACCGCTTCGCCGCGGAAGGGCGTGTCAGGCTGGTCACGGTTGGGCACGTCTCGAACGCCATTGGTACCGTCAATGAGGTTGCTGCAGTAAGCGCCTGGGCGCGCGAGCACGGAGCGCTCACCTTTGTAGACGGTGCGCAGGCGGCGCCACACCGTCCGCTCGACGTCACTGAGCTGGGCTGCGACTTCTATGCATTCTCGGGCCACAAGCTGCCCGGCCCGACAGGAATCGGAATCCTCTGGGGACGGGCGGACGTGCTCGATACGATTCGCCCCTTCCAGTACGGTGGCGAGATGATCCGAAAGGTCGAGCTCGAGTCGACCACGTTCAACGACCTGCCCTGGAAATTCGAGGCAGGGACACCACCGATCGTTGAAGCGGTGGGACTGGCCGCGGCCGTGGACTATCTCGAAGCGCTTGGACTGGATCGAATCCACCAGCACGAGCAGGAGCTGACCGCGTACGGTGCCCAGCTCCTTGCGGAGATCCCGGGGCTTGCACTGCTGGGCCCGACCGCCCCCGGCAGTCGCGGCGGCATCCTCAGCTTCACGCTCGACTGTGCCCACCCGCACGACATCGCGTCAATACTGGATTCCCGGAACGTGTGTATCCGCGCCGGCCACCACTGTGCGCAACCGCTGATGGCCCGTCTCGGGCACAGCGCCACCGCGCGCGCCAGCGTGTACATGTACAACACGCGCGAAGACCTTGACCGACTGGCCGAAGGGCTCAACGACGTGGTCGAGATGTTCTCGCGAGGTCGAGGAGCAGCAGCCGATGGATGACATGTACCGAGAGGTAATCCTCGAGCACTATCGCCACCCCGCAAACTACGGCACGATGGAGGACGCCACCTTCACGGCGGAGGGCCAGAATCCACTCTGTGGAGACGAGCTGACAGTGCAGATTCGGGTGGGTGACGACGGTCGAGTGGCGGGCGTGCGCTTTACGGGCCACGGTTGTGCGATCAGCCAGGCGAGCATGTCCATGCTCAGCGAGCAGCTGGTCGGCATGGAGCCATCAGCAGTAGCTGCGCTGACACGCGAGGACGTGATCGAGATGTTGGGCATCGAGCTGTCGCCCGTTCGCCTCAAGTGTGCGCTGCTGGGGCTGGTTGTCACCAAGATGGGGCTGCACGAACACAGCGGTACCGAGGCGCCCGAAGGCTGGGAAGGCGTCGACGAGATCGCCTGGGCAACTGCCCCCAAGGACCGGGACAATGGCTGACGTCGACGTCTGCGCGGTTGGAGACATCGCGGACGGTGGCCACCAGGTTGTTGACGCCGGTGGTGGCTTCGAGGTTGCCGTGTTTCTTGTTGATGGTCAGTACTTCGCCATCGAGGATCGCTGCTCGCACGACGACGGGCCGCTGGCCGACGGAGAGATTGCAGATTGCCAGGTCACCTGTCCGCGCCACGGCGCCCGCTTTGACCTGAGGACCGGCGCTGCGTTGTGCCTGCCGGCGTATCGACCCATCGAGACTTTTCCGGTGCGGATCGAGTCGGGTCGGATCATCGTCGACGTCTGAGCTGCCGCGGCCGTCTGCTGCCGGATCGGTGGCCGGATGGAGCCGCTCCTCGTTGTGAACCGACACGTGGGCACCCCTGACTCGCGACATGCGGGCAGGCCTCGCTCTGCACGTTGTGCGGCGATGACGGCCTTGCAGCAGGCAAGCAATGTGCTCACCAGCTGCGAGGACGCCGCAGTGGATTGAGGCCGACGGCACACAGACAGTGCGGTCCGTTGCATGGCAGCGGTCGCCACCAGGAGGTCAACCACCATGGCAGTACGATTTCGCGTCTATCCCAACGGGATGGCTGGTACGAATCGAACGGCAGTCCGGTATGCGATGACTGCGCTCAAGGCGCAGGCAAACGTCAAGGTCGCACAAGCCAACCTCGCGCACGAGAAGCAGGTCGGGGCACTTCGCCTTGGGTACGAGCGCTCGATTTTCGGTGAGCGGCTCAAGCGCGCCGAGCTCGCAGCAGCCATCAAGTACGGCCGCGGAGGTCTCGGATTCGGAGCTTCTCCATATGCGGCGCCATTGATGATGGGCGGCGCGGCGCTTGGCGCTGGAATGCTGATGCCAGGCATCGGCGTTCCAGGATTCGGTGGCATGCAGGGGTGTGTTCCAGGATTTGGAGGCATGCCGGGCTATGGTCTGCCGGGCTACGGTATGCCGATGGCAGGGCGTGGCCAGGTCAATGTCACCAATCAGCACGCCGCCGGCGCTGCCAACCAGTCGGTCTCGAACACCAACACCTACAACAGCTTTCTGATGCCGGGCGGATTCGGCGCGGGACTGATGGGTGCAGGTGGCTGGATGGGCGGTCTGTTCAACCGCCTGTTCTAGGCGTCGCGCACCGCTGAAAGCGGAATCGACCTCGGAGTGACCGTTTCAGTGCCGGCCATCGTGGCCTGCAGGACGACGACGTGAAACTCCTGCAAATAAGGGAGTTCCCAAGGCGGCCGTGCCTGATACGGCCATGCACGCCTGGCCCACGTGTCGCGGCCTGGCCGCAGTGTCCCCCTCAACTGCGCAACCGCTGTCGAGTCCCACTGCGATACCCGGATGCACACCGTCGCTGGTCACTGCGGAACAGGCCACCAGCTGGCCCGTTCCACAGCTTCCGGCTGCGTATGTGCACCAGGCACGACAGGAGGAACTACCATGGCTACAAAGCCTGTGGCACCAAAGACCGTACTGCCCCAAACCGCACAGCTTGGGATGCCAGGACTGGTCAGTCCATACAACGGCACCAATCCATATGCAGGGCTCGCCCCGATGGGGTATCCAGCCGAGGCGGGGTTGATTCCCCGTTCAATCGGTGGAGCCGATGGAGCGCGCCCCCAGGTAAACGCGACAAACCAGAGCGCGCTTGCCACCAACGGTACGGTCAACCAGACGGTGACCAACACCAACACCTACGAGAACCGCTACTACAACCTGGGCATGCCATTCGGTGGTGTGTTCGGAGGCTACGGCGGCCTGAGCACCCCTCCCTGGGGCAGCTTCGGCGGCAATGGCTTCGGATTCGGTCCGAACGGCTCGCAGTGCAGCATCGACCCGATGACGGG
>CAYNNW010000078.1:6160-8025 GCA_964398435.1 uncultured Gaiellales bacterium
CAATCGCAAGACCGGGATTCTCGGCTGGTTCCAGCGACTGTTCCGGGGGTACTAGGCGCGACCAGCGATGCGGAACTCCCCGGGTTTGGTCACCTGGGCCCCACATCGTTTGAGGCGGCGCTGACGGTCAGCCGCCCAGGTCAACGTCGACGAATCCGCAGCGACACTGCGTCGCCAGGCGGATTCGGGTACCCCCTCCTTCGCACACGTGTGGCGTCGGTCACGGGTGGCGCATCATCCTGCAGCAGCGGGAGCGGTGCAGCTGTCCGTGGCCGGCGCCACGGTCTTCTTCCCGTCCGGTCATGGGCGCGCCTCAGGACCCGGCAGGCAGCGCGAAGTTGCGCCAGTACTGCGACTCAGTGGGCTCGATCTGCCCCTGGTACTTGCTCCCAAGCCGATCCGATCCGTACGGCCGTTCTGCCGGAGTGGTCATCTTCAGGAACGAGATCTGCCCGATCTTCATGCCCGGATAGATCGTGATCGGCAGCGTCGCAACGTTCGAGAGTTCGAGCGTGATCGTTCCGTCAAATCCTGGATCGATGAATCCCGCGGTCGAGTGAATCAGCAGGCCTAGGCGGCCCAACGAGCTCTTGCCTTCCAGGCGTGCGACCAGTCCATTGCCAACGCGGACCCGCTCCATTGTCGCCCCCAACACGAACTCGCCGGGGTGCAACATGAATGGCTCGCCGTTTTCCATCCGAACTAGGTCCGTCAGACCGTCCACGCGATTGCGAACGTCGATGAACGGCAGGCGGTTGTTACGGAACACGCGGAAGGCTGCACCGACCCGCAGATCGATGCTGGACGGCTGCACAAGCCCGTCTTCAAACGGTTCGATCAGGATGGATCCGTCGTCGAGGGCCTCGCGAAGTGATTGATCTGACAACACCATCGTTGGTCCCTCCCGTCAGCATCGGCCCCCGAACATGGATGTGGGCCGTGTGCGCGCCGGTTTCCCGGCACCAGGCGATGCTAGCATCGGCGTGCGTCAGCACCGACCGCCGACCACGCGAGGCGGCCGATCCCGACCGGAGGAACGATGGAGCAGTCGACCACCACGCGCGCAACCAGCGTGACAACCGAAATCCCGGGGCCGAAGTCGAAGGCCGTGCTGGACCGGAAGGACGCCGCCTGTCCGGAGGCATTCTCGATCCACATGCCCGTTGTTGTTGACACCGCCGACGGGGCATTGCTGACCGATATCGACGGCAACACGTTCATCGACTTCGTCGGAGGCGTTGGCTGCCTCAACGTCGGTCATCGAAATCCCCGTGTCGTTGCAGCGATTCACGAGCAGGTGGACCGCTTCACGCACACCGATTTCACGATCATTCCCTACGCCAACTATGTCGAGCTTGCTGAGCGGCTCAACGCAAGCGTGCCGATCAATGACACCTGTCGAACCGCGTTGTTCAACTCGGGTGCCGAAGCGGTCGAGAACGCCGTCAAGATCAGTCGTGCGGCAACGGGCCGGCCTGCGGTGATCTGCTTTGATCGCGCGTTCCACGGTCGAACGCTGATGGCAATGTCGCTGACGAGCAAGGTGCATCCGTACAAGGCGCAGTTTGCGCCGCTGGCCAGTGACGTCTATCGGGCGCCGTTCCCCAGCCCGTACCACGATCGCCACCTGGGCGATGCTGAGGCGTCATCGAAGGCGGCCCTTGCCGCACTGCGCGGCATGTTCGACACGCATGTTGCAGCCGAGACCGTAGCCTGCATCATCGTCGAGCCCGTTCAGGGCGAGGGGGGCTTCATCGTGCCACCGCACAGCTTCCTGCAGGGGCTGCGCGACATCTGTGACGAGCACGGAATCGTGCTAGTCTTTGACGAGGTTCAGAGCGTCATGGGGCGCACAGGTACTCTGT